>CAMBLS010000001.1 GCA_945868485.1 uncultured Lachnospiraceae bacterium
GAGCAGCAGCTTGAGGAAGTTGCCAAGGCAATGTTTGACAAACCAATAGCTGAATTAAGTGATCAGGAGACCTACTATGTGGTTCTGACACTTACCAAGAGACTTATGGCGGTTTCAGATGGAAATGTAGGAGAGAAGAAGATTTATTATATCTCTGCAGAATTTCTGATTGGAAAGCTTCTGTCCAACAATCTGATCAACCTTGGTGTTTATGACAAGATTGAGGAAATATTAAAGAAGAATGGAAAGAGCCTTTCTATAATTGAGGAGATTGAGCCTGAACCCTCACTTGGTAATGGTGGACTTGGAAGACTTGCAGCATGTTTCCTTGATTCTATTGCAACATTAGGACTTCCCGGAGAAGGAATTGGGCTTAACTACCACTTCGGCCTTTTCAAACAGGTATTCAAGGATAAGCTCCAGAAGGCAGAAAAAAATGATTGGATTGAAGAAAATTCATGGCTTACTAAGACAGATGTTACCTTTGATGTTTTCTTTGGAAAAAAGAAAGTTACTTCTCGTTTGTATAATATTGATGTGGCAGGATATGACAGTGGTGTCAATAAACTCAGACTATTTGATATTGAAACCATTGATGAAAGCCTTGTAGAGGATGGTATTGATTTTGACAAGGAACAGATTGAAAAGAATCTTACTCTGTTCTTATATCCGGATGATTCTGATGAGGCAGGTAATCTGCTCCGTATTTACCAGCAGTATTTCATGGTATGTAATGCAGCGCAGTTGATTTTACGTGAGATGAAGGAAAAGAAATATGACCTTCGCAAGATGTATGAGCATGCAGTTATCCAGATTAATGATACCCATCCTACTATGGTTATTCCTGAACTGATCCGTATTTTAGTTGAAGAAAAAGCATTTACCATGGATGAGGCAATTGATGTAGTAAGCAAGACCTGTGCTTATACGAATCATACCATTCTTGCAGAAGCACTGGAAAAATGGCCTCTTGCTTACCTTGAAAAGGTAGTTCCCCAGTTGGTTCCTTACATCAAAGAGCTGGATAAGAGGGTAGCAGCTAAGTATGATGATCCCAAGGTTCAGATTATTGACAAGGATGGCAGAGTACACATGGCACATATCGACATCCATTACGGATTTTCTGTAAACGGTGTTGCTGCTATTCATACAGAAATTTTGAAGGATACAGAATTAAATGCATTCTACAAGATTTATCCTGAGAAGTTCAACAACAAGACTAACGGTATTACCTTCAGAAGATGGCTGATGAGCTGTAACCGTGAGCTTACAGGATTCTTGTCACAGACCATTGGAGACGGCTTCAAGAAGGATGCGGATAAGCTTGAAAAGTTATTAGAGTATAAGGATGATCAGGCAGTACTTGACCGTCTGGCAGAAATTAAGATGAATCGCAAAAAAGATCTTGCTGCTTATGTGAAGGAAGCTGAAGGAGTAACCTTAAATCCTGAATCTATTTATGACATTCAGGTTAAGAGACTTCATGAGTACAAACGCCAGCAGATGAATGCACTTTATATTATTCATAAATATTTGGAGATTAAGAATGGCAAGAAGCCTGCAAGACCGCTTACCTTTATCTTTGGTGCAAAGGCAGCTCCTGCATATGTGATTGCACAGGATATTATTCATCTGCTTCTGGTGCTTCAGGAGATCGTTAATAATGATCCCGATGTAAGCCCTTACATGACAGTGCTTATGGTAGAAAATTACAATGTAAGCTATGCAGAAAAGCTGATTCCTGCATGTGATATTTCTGAACAGATTTCCTTAGCATCCAAGGAAGCATCAGGTACTGGTAACATGAAGTTTATGTTAAACGGTGCAGTAACACTCGGAACAAGTGACGGTGCAAACGTAGAAATCGACGAACTGGTTGGCGAAGATAACATTTACATTTTTGGTGAAAAGTCAGAAGCTGTCATTGCTCATTATGAAAAGGCTGACTATGTATCTAAGGAATTCTATGAGAAGAGTCCTGTAATTAAGGAAACAGTAGACTTTATCGTTAGCGAGCAGGCTCTCAAGGTTGGTCACAAGGAAAACTTAGAGCGCCTTTACAAAGAGCTTCTTAATAAAGACTGGTTTATGACGCTGCTTGACCTTGAAGACTATATTGCAACCAAGGATAGAGCATTTGCAGATTACGAAGACCGTCAGAAGTGGAAAAAGATGATGCTTGTAAACATCGCAAAAGCCGGATTCTTCTCATCCGACAGAACCATTGCCGAATATAACAGAGACATCTGGAAATTGAAATAAGAAGTAAAATAAGGTTAAAGAGAGAAATAAAGTAAGAAACCGCGTCAGATTAATTCCGACGCGGTTTTCATATTTTAAACTAATCGTGTTGTCCATCTGGTGCAGTCCCACACATCGGTAGCAAGTCCTTCGTAAAAGTCAGGCTCATGGCATACCATAAGGATGCTTCCCCTATATTCCATCAGAGCACGTTTTAGTTCTGCCTTGGCATCTACATCCAAATGATTAGTGGGCTCATCGAGTAGGAGAAGATTGGTTTTCCGGTTGATGAGCTTACAGAGACGTACTTTTGCCTGTTCACCACCGCTTAATACCTTGACTTTGCTTTCGATATGCTTAGTCGTGAGACCGCACTTGGCCAGAGCAGAGCGCACCTCATACTGAGAGTAACCGGGGAATTCTTTCCAGATTTCTTCAATACAGGTGGTGCTAATGCTCTGGTCCATTTCCTGCTCAAAGTATCCGATACTTAAATAGTCGCCTTGTTCTACAGTGCCGGAGAGGGGCTTAATGAGTCCGAGGATGCTTTTAAGTAAGGTAGTCTTTCCAATTCCGTTGGCACCGGTAAGGACAATTTTCTGTCCACGTTCCATCTCAAGATTTAAAGGGGAGGACAGTGGTTCATCATAGCCAATTACAAGATCTAAAGTCTGAAAAATATAGCGTCCGGGTGTGCGAGCCTCTCTGAAATGAAATTCAGGCTTGGGTTTCTCACCGGCTAGTTCAATTACGTCCATCTTATCCAGTTTTTTCTGGCGTGACATTGCCATATTTCGTGTGGCAACTCTTGCTTTATTTCTTGCAACGAAATCCTTCAGGTCTGCGATTTCCTTCTGTTGCTTATTGTAGGCAGCCTCAAGCTGTGCCTTTTTCATAGCGTAAACTTCCTGAAATTTGTCATAGTCCCCGGGATAGCGGTTTAGTTCCTGATTGTCCATGTGGTAAATCAGATTGATGACACTGTTAAGGAATGGAATGTCATGGGATATCAGGATAAAGGCATTCTCGTAATCATTCAGATATCGTTTCAGCCATTCGATGTGCTCTGCATCCAGGTAGTTGGTGGGCTCGTCCAGAAGGAGAATATCGGGCTTTTCCAGAAGCAGCTTTCCGAGCAGTACCTTGGTACGCTGCCCACCGCTTAAATCGGTAACATCCTTATCCAGTCCTAAATCAAGAAGTCCAAGTGCCCTTGCAACTTCCTCAACTTTAGAGTCAATCAGATAGAAGTCATGGGCTGTCAGAAGATCCTGTATTGTGCCAAGCTCCTCCATATATTGTTCCATTTCATCTTCAGTGGCGGTTCCCATCTTATCACAGATTTCGTTCATCTGCGTTTCCATATCAAAGAGAAAATCAAAGGCAGAGGAGAGTACATCCCGAATTGTCATTCCCTTTTCAAGGGAGGTGTGCTGATCCAGATAGCCCACACGGACGTTTTTTGCCCACTCAATCTTGCCCTCATCAGGCATCAGTTTGCCTGTAATGATATTCATAAAGGTGGATTTCCCCTCGCCGTTGGCTCCAATCAGACCGATATGCTCGCCTTTTAAAAGGCGGAAGGAGACATCCTGAAAAATGGCTCTGTCTCCAAATCCGTGTGTTAAGTGTTCTACATTTAAAATGCTCATAAGTGCTCCTGTAGTTTATGTTGTATGGAGGCAATGTCTTGATTGGTTACATTGTCATCCGTAGATTTCTCTATGTATTTTAGCATATCTTTTAGGGATTGGGAAGGAAAATAAATATATTGCAATTATGGCAATTTTGCAAGTAATTTGATATAATAAATAACAACAGATCAGTCTGAAAATATTAGCGTATTCATTTATAAGCAAAGAAGACTGGGCTGTTACAAAAAGTATTTTGACAGGAGGATATGAATATGGATTTAAAAGGATCAAAAACAGAAGCAAATCTTATGGCAGCCTTTGCAGGAGAGTCACAGGCAAGAAATAAGTATACTTATTTTGCATCCAAAGCAAAAAAAGATGGATATGTGCAGATTGCAGCTATCTTTGAAGAGACAGCCAATAATGAGAAAGAACACGCAAAGATGTGGTACAAGCTGTTGAATGATGGCATCGGATCTACTGTTGATAATCTGAAGGAAGCTGCTGAAGGCGAAAATTACGAGTGGACGGATATGTATGCAACCTTTGCTAAGGAAGCAAGGGAAGAAGGATTTGATAAGATTGCAGAACTGTTTGAAGGCGTTGCTGCGATTGAAAAGGAACATGAAGAAAGATATCGCAAGCTTCTTGCAAATATTGAAGGAGATTTGGTGTTCTCCAAAGATGGAGATGTAGTTTGGCAGTGTGCAAACTGCGGACATATCTGTGTTGGAAAGAAGGCACCTGAGGTTTGCCCAGTTTGCTCACATCCTCAGAGCTATTTCCAGGTTAAGGCTGAGAACTATTAATCAGTCCAGGGAAATCACAGAAAGTTTGTAATAAGAGGCTTCTGTTGCAGAAATCAGCAATAGGAGCCTCTTTTAGCTTAATTAACAATGTTCTTCAAGCCAGCGCATTGCAGTGTACGCATAGACAGCGCTTCCTCCTGCAAGAACGGATTCATCAAATTTTACCTTAGGATGATGCTGGGGATAGCAGTAGCCCTGCTGTGGAGTTCCTGCGGCTAATGCCAGCATAATGGAAGACACCTCTTGACTTACATAAGCAAAATCCTCAGAACCGGCAGTTTTTGGGGCCTTTTCAGGACCGGACATGGCATTGAGCTGACCAGCAGTAAATGCCTTTTCGGGACCTAATAATTCTTTTACATATTTAGCAGTGCACACAGATAAATCAGGATTATTTACCAAAGTGGGACATCCGCTTCCAAAGCTTACTTCTGCTTTTGCACGGAAGGCGGAAGCGATGTTCTGTGAAATTTCTGCCATTCTATCCTTGAGGAAAGAACGGACTTCCTCATCGTAGGTGCGGATAGTGCCGCCCAATTCTACAGTGTCCGCGATGACATTGGCAGCACCTCCACCGTGGATGGTTCCAATGGTGAGAACTGCCTCATCGGATAAAGCCAGCTCTCTGGCATTGATTTCCTGAAGGGCGGTGACGATGTGGGCTGCTACGTTGATTGGGTCAACACCATTGTTGGGCATAGAGCCGTGGCAGCCTTTCCCCTGAATTTGAATGGTAAAATAATCTGCTGCAGGTGCACTGACACCGCCGTCACATACGACCACAGTACCGGAGGGCATTGGTAAGCCTGCCATAACATGAATCATAAGAGCAGCATCCACATCAGGGTTTTTGAGCACGCCAGCTTCTATCATATCATGGGAACCTTCAAAAATCTCTTCTGCAGGCTGAAACATCAGTTTAACTGTTCCGTTGATTTCGTCCTCATGTTCCTTTAGCAGTCTGGCAGCACCTAACATCATAGTGGTATGCATATCGTGACCGCAGGCATGCATCTTACCGGTCTTTGAGGGAAATTCCACATCAGCCTCTTCCTGAATTGGCAGGGCATCCATATCGCCGCGGATTAAAAAAACCTTTCCGGGCTTTTTGCCACCGGCAAGGACGGTCAGGCCGGCTTTTCCGCAACAGACGGGTTCATAGCCCATGGAAGTTAATTCCTTTTTTACAAATGCAAGAGTCTCTGTCAGGTCAAAGCCTGTCTCAGCGTGAGTGTGTAAATAGCGTCTGGCGGTAATCAGCTCTTTTTCATACTTGGCTGCTTCCTGTAAAAATTCTTCAGCTGTCATTTTGTGTGTTCCTCCTTTTTATTAAAGAAAATATGAATTTTGCGTTTTAACAAATAGAAAACAGTATAAGAAGATTAAATTGATTAATATATATCATAACCTAAAATAACGGGAAATAAAATAAGAATTGTTGAAGGTCAGAATCATTGCATACATAAAGTGGATTTGTTATAATAAAAATCATTTTGAGTGAAAGATGATTGGATAATAATAGCAGAGTGTGTATGGAGGACGAAAATGGAAGAATCGATGAAGGACTATGAGAAGGAGCTTGAAGCATCTTTTCGTACAATCAATGAAGGAGATGTAATAAAGGGAACCGTTATAGATGTGAATGAGGAAGAGGTAACCCTTGATCTTAAATATTATGCACAGGGGATTATTAAGGCAACAGATATGAGTGATGATCCCGGGTTTTCAATCAAAGAAGATGTGAAAATTGGCGATGTGATAGATGCAACGGTGATTCGCATGGATGATGGACAGGGAAATATCCTCTTGTCTAAAAAGGAAGCAAACGCAGTTCTTGCGTGGGATGTACTCACACAGTATATGGAAGAAAAGAAAGAATTGTCTGTTAAAGTCAGTGAGGTAGTAAACGCAGGTGTGGTTGCTTACGTGGAAGGAATCAGAGGATTTATTCCGGCTTCCCAACTGGCACTTTCCTATGTGGAAGAGTTGGAAGTTTATCAGGGGAAGAAGTTGACTGTAGGAGTCACAAATGTAGATCAGGACAAGGAAAAGCTGATTCTTTCGGTAAAAGAGATTCTTAAGGAACAGGCAAAGGAAGAGCACGACCACAAGGTGGCAATGATTGTTCCCGGAACTGTTTTGGAGGGAACTGTGGAAAGCTTGCAGCCTTATGGAGCATTTGTAGATTTGAAGGATGGATTAAGCGGCTTGGTACACATCTCGCAGATTTGCCAGAAGAGGATTAAAAAGCCTTCGGAAGTGCTAAAGGTTGGCGATAAAGTGAAAGTGAAGGTTTTGAACACCAATGATGGCAAAATTTCGTTGAGCATCAAGGCTGCTGCAGAAGAACAGGAAGCAGAGGAAATTGAAAATACAGATACTGAGCAGTACAGTTCAGGAGAGAGTCTGGGTACAAGTCTGGGAGATTTGTTTGCCAAGCTGAATTTAAAGTAGTTCTGCCCAAACAGAGGCAGGAGCCAAAAATGAGTATCAGTTTATAAGAAACGAAACAGGAGAAAGGGTCATGAAGGATGTTTAGATACTGCTTATTTGACCTGGATGGTACATTGACAGATCCAAGGGAAGGAATTACCAAATCTGTGCAGCATGCACTGAGGGCTTTTGGAATTGAAGAGTCTGATTTAACTAAGCTGGAGCCTTTTATCGGACCGCCACTTAAGGACAGCTTTATGGAATTTTACGGTTTTACGGAAGAACAGGCGGTAAAGGCAATTAAGATATATCGTGAGCGCTTTGCGCCAATCGGTGTTTTGGAAAACCAAATTCTTCCGGGAGTATCACAGATGCTGGAAAAATTGCAAAAAGCAGGAATACATCTGGCAGTGGCGTCCAGTAAACCAACGATTTTTGTCAGGCAGATTTTACAGCACTTTTCGATTGAACAATATTTTGATGTGATTGTAGGAAGTGAACTGGATGGCACAAGAGGCACCAAGGAAGAAGTGGTTGAGGAGGCATTAAGGCAACTGGGTGTTTTGACTATGCAAGTGGATAAAAGGCATAGCAGCTGTGCCATGATAGGAGATCGCAAGTTTGATATGCAGGGGGCGAAGGCTCATGGAATTACCGGAGTAGGAGTTGAGTTTGGCTTTGCACAGCCGGGAGAGCTTGAGGCAGAAGGCGCTGATTATATTGCAAATACGGTAGAGGAATTGCAGGAATATCTGTTAAAGGATTAAGAGACAGGGGATACTTTATGAATTTTTGGAAGATGATTAGCAAAAGATGGAGCAGGCAGGAAATTGCTTCATGGGGGTCACTTAAGAAAACTGCCTATATCATTCTACCGCTTTTAATTTATTTTGTGGTTCATGATGTGGCAGAAATTTTGTTATGGGCAGGGTTAAATCAGCTGATGTTGAAAAGCAGCGAGGGCATAAATATATTTTTCATGGATCATGCTTATACGGTTAGAGGAATTGTGAATGGGCTGGCGATTCTGCTTGGTGTAGCTGCAATCTGGGGAATTGTAAAGAAGGAAATTGAACGGTCAGAAAGGCAGGGAGTTTTTTTTACTTCTACAGAAAGTATTTTGACGGGTTATATGTTTCTTGGAGTGTTTGCATTCCTGGCATCTTTAGGGCTGAATGTACTATTTAATTTTTTGAAATTTACAGCCAGCTCTCAATCATTTGCAAATACAGCAGAAGCACAGTTTGGGGTGGAATTTTTGACAGGAATCATCCTGTATGGGATTGTTTCTCCCTTTGCGGAGGAAGCGGTTTTCAGAGGAGTAATTTATAATAGAATGAAACGGTGTTTTAATTATCCCATTGCGTTGGTGATTTCAGCGCTGCTGTTTGGGTGCTATCATGGAAACGTGGTGCAGGCAGCTTATGGGACTATATTGGGGGTGTTGATTGCATATGTTTATGAAAAGTATGACAGCTTTGTTGCACCTGTGTTGTTTCACAGCATTGCAAATGTAGGGATCTTTGCAATTACTTATTATGATGGGTTAAAAAAGTTGAGTATACCGGCTTCTGTTTCGATTATTTCTGTGACATTAATTGGTTCTATCATATGTTTTATTTACGTCAGAAGGATTAAATATTCAGAAAAATCATCTGAAAAATAGAAATTGACAAATTATCTGACAATTAAATAAAAAGTCTATGTTTACAACCAGGTAAAATAGGTGTATATTAATCTTGCAAGTCGCAATGGAGCGCACAACGCTCTCATTGTGGCTTTTTTTATTGCTTGTATTTAGCAGGAAGGAGATAAGCCATGTTTGATGTAAAAAGAACCCAGCCGGATGCACCTCTATATCGTCCGGAGTTTGAACACGATAATTGCGGTATTGGTGCATGTGTCAACATTAAGGGCATAAAGAGTCGTGAGACGGTGGAGAATGCACTTAAGATTGTAGAGAACCTGGAGCACAGAGCTGGAAAGGATGCAGAGGGCAAAACCGGTGACGGTGTAGGAATTCTGACACAGATTCCTCATAAATTCTTTAAGAAGGTTACAAAATCCCTTGGGATTTCCATAGGAGAAGAAAGAGAGTATGGTGTAGGTATGTTTTTCTTCCCTCAGGATGAATTGCAGAAGAACCAGGCCAGGAAAATGTTTGAAATTATTGTGGAAAAAGAAGGACTGGAATTCTTAGGATGGAGAGAGGTGCCTACTGATCCTTCCGTACTTGGACATAAAGCTGTAGAGTGCATGCCTCATATTATGCAGGCATTCATTAAGAAGCCGGCAACAGTGGAGAAAGGACTTTCATTTGACCGTCTTTTGTATGTGGCAAGACGTGTGTTTGAACAGTCTTCAGATAACACTTATGTTGTATCTTTGTCAAGCAGAACCATTGTATATAAGGGAATGTTTCTGGTAGGACAGTTACGTACTTTCTTTGCAGATTTGCAGGATAAGGATTTTGAGTCTGCCATAGCTATGGTACACTCCCGTTTTTCTACCAATACTAACCCCAGCTGGGAGCGTGCACACCCTAACCGTTTTATGGTTCACAATGGGGAGATCAACACCATCAGAGGCAATGCGGATAAAATGCTTGCGCGAGAAGAAAATATGGAATCAGAGCATCTGCATGGACTTCTGCACAAGGTGCTGCCCGTAGTCAATACATCCGGTTCTGATTCAGCGATGCTGGATAATACCCTGGAATTTTTGGTAATGAGCGGTATGGATCTGCCTCTTGCAGTGATGATCACGATTCCTGAACCATGGGCAAACAACAAAACCATGTCTCAGAAGAAGAGAGATTTTTATCAGTATTATGCAACCATGATGGAGCCTTGGGATGGACCGGCATCCATTCTCTTCTGTGACGGAGATATTATGGGAGCAGTGCTTGACAGAAACGGACTGCGCCCTTCACGTTATATGATTACCGATGATGACCAGCTGATACTTTCCTCTGAAGTAGGCGTGCTTGACATCGATCCCACTAAGATTGTAGTAAAAGAAAGACTACGTCCGGGCAAAATGCTGCTGGTAGATACGGTAAAGGGCAGGGTAATTGATGATGATGAATTGAAGGAAACCTATGCTTCCAGGCAGCCTTATGGTGAATGGCTTGACAATAATCTGGTTCAGCTTCATGACTTAAAGATTCCCAATGAGAGAGTGCCTGAGTTTACCTATGAAGAAAGACAGAGGATGCAGAAGGCATTCGGCTATTCTTATGAGGAGCTTAAGACCAGCATTCTTCCTATGGCAAAGAATGGCGGCGAGGCAATTGCAGCAATGGGGGTAGATACACCGCTTCCGGTGCTCAGCAAGACCCATCATCCTCTGTTCCACTATTTTAAGCAGCTGTTTGCACAGGTAACGAATCCTCCTATTGATGCGATTAGAGAGGAAGTAGTAACCTCCACAACCGTTTATGTAGGAACGGATGGAAATATCCTGGAAGAAATTCCCAAGAACTGTAACGTGCTTAGGGTAAACAATCCCATTCTGACTAATACTGATTTGATGAAGATTAAAAGCATGAATAAGGAGGGCTTCAAGGTAGAGGTAATTCCCATTACTTATTATAAAAACACCAGTCTGGAACGTGCCATTGACCGGCTGTTTGTGGAAGTTGACCGTGCCTACAGAGATGGTGTGAACATTATGATCCTTTCTGATAGAGGGGTGGATGAGAACCATGTGGCAATTCCTTCCCTGCTAGCAGTATCCGCATTGAACCGACATCTAGTTGTAACCAAGAAAAAGACCAGTGTGGCGCTGATATTAGAGTCGGGAGAACCCAGAGAGGTGCATCACTTTGCAACCCTGCTTGGTTATGGTGCATGTGCCATCAATCCTTACCTGGCACAGGAATCCATTAAAGAGCTGATTGACAATCACATGTTGGATAAAGATTATTATGCAGCTGTGGAGGATTACAATAATGCAATCCTTCATGGAATTGTAAAGATTGCTTCCAAGATGGGGATCAGTACCATTCAGTCCTATGAAGGTTCCCAGATTTTCGAGGCAATTGGCATTGATAAAGAAGTGATTAATAAATATTTTCCGCATACGGTATGCCGTGTGGGTGGTATTACTATCAAGGATATTGAAAAGGAAGTGGATGCACTGCACTCACAGGCATTTGACCCGTTGGGTCTTGCCAATGACCTGACCTTAGACAGCCTGGGACATCATAAGATGAGAAGCGGCGGTGATGAACATCTTTATAACCCGGCTACCATCCATCTGCTTCAGGAGTCAACCAAGCGTGGGGATTATGAGATGTTTAAGCAGTATACCGCACTGGTCAATGATGAGGAGTCGGTTAAGAACCTGAGAGGTCTGATGGATTTCAACTATCCTAAGAAGGGTGTGCCCATTGAAGAGGTTGAAAGTGTGGATTCCATTGTGACCAGATTTAAGACGGGTGCAATGTCCTATGGTTCCATATCCAAGGAAGCGCATGAAACAATGGCAATTGCCATGAACAGGTTACATGGACGTTCCAACTCAGGAGAAGGCGGAGAAGACTTAGACAGGCTTACCGTCGGTCCTGACGGTGTGAACAGATGCTCTGCAATCAAGCAGGTGGCTTCAGGACGTTTTGGTGTTACCAGCAGATATCTGGTAAGTGCAAATGAAATTCAGATTAAGATGGCACAGGGAGCAAAGCCCGGTGAGGGCGGGCATCTGCCCGGAGGCAAGGTTTATCCTTGGATTGCCAAGACAAGACATTCAACGCCGGGCGTTGGATTGATTTCTCCCCCGCCTCATCATGATATCTATTCAATAGAGGATTTGGCTGAATTAATTTATGATTTAAAGAATGCAAATAAGGACGCAAGGATCAGTGTTAAGTTGGTTTCCGAGGCTGGCGTGGGTACAGTTGCTGCCGGTGTTGCAAAGGCGGGTGCTCAGGTTATTCTGGTGTCCGGTTACGATGGCGGTACAGGCGCAGCACCAAGAAACTCCATTCACAATGCAGGGCTTCCCTGGGAGCTTGGACTTGCAGAGACTCATCAGACGCTGATTATGAACGGTCTTAGAAATAAGGTAAGAATTGAGACAGACGGTAAGCTGATGAGCGGACGTGATGTTGCCATTGCAGCACTCCTTGGTGCGGAGGAATTCGGTTTTGCTACAGCGCCTCTTGTAACAATGGGTTGTGTCATGATGCGTGTCTGCAATCTGGATACCTGTCCTGTGGGTGTGGCTACCCAGAATCCAGAACTTCGCAAGAATTTTCGAGGCAAACCGGAATACGTTATGAATTTCATGCGTTTTATTGCTCAGGAACTGCGTGAATATATGGCAAAGCTTGGTGTCCGCACAGTGGATGAACTGGTTGGACATACAGAGCTGCTTAAAATGAAGGAAAATCTAACTAATAGTCAGAAGCAGATTGATTTAGGGCAGATCCTTCAGAATCCATATACCGGAGGGAGCGAAAAGGTAACCTTTGATCCCAAACAGGTTTATGATTTTAAGCTGGAAAATACTGTGGATGAAAAGGTACTTTTGAAGCAGCTGAATAAGTCCATTAATGAAGGCAGCAAGCGTAGCATAGAAGTAGATGTGAAAAATACGGATAGAGCATTTGGTACGATTCTGGGTTCCGAAATCACCAAACGCCTGGGAGATAACCTTGAGGAGGATACCTATCGGGTACTCTGTAAGGGAGCCGGTGGGCAGAGCTTTGGCGCATTCATCCCCAAAGGACTGACACTGGAACTGATTGGTGACAGTAATGATTATTTTGGAAAAGGGCTTTCCGGTGGTAAGCTGATTGTTTATCCTCCTAAGGGGAGTCGTTTTAAGGCAGAAGACAATATTATTATTGGTAACGTGGCTTTGTATGGCGCAACCAGCGGTAAGGCATTTATCAACGGTGTGGCAGGTGAGCGTTTCTGTGTTCGTAATTCAGGCGCCATCGCAGTTGTGGAAGGTGTAGGCGATCATGGATGTGAATACATGACCGGAGGACGTGTGGTAGTCCTTGGCAGAACCGGCAAGAACTTTGCAGCCGGCATGAGTGGTGGTATTGCTTATGTGCTGGATGAGGACAATGATCTTTACATTCGTCTGAATAAAGAAATGGTTTCTTCCTATGAAGTGACTTCCAAGTATGATGTCATTGAATTAAAGGAAATGATCAAGGAGCATGTGGCGTTGACCAATTCCGAAAAAGGTAAGATGATTCTGGATAACTTCAAAGAGTATCTGCCTAAGTTTAAGAAAATCATCCCTCATGATTATGAGAAGATGCTTGCTACCATTGTACAGATGGAAGAAAAGGGCTTAAGTGCAGAGCAGGCTCAGATTGAGGCGTTCTACGCAATCAAAGGGACTAAATAACAGGGAGGTGTGAAGAAATGGGAAAACCAACAGGATTTATGGAATATAAGAGAGAAGTATCAAAGGACGTAAAGCCGAAGGAGAGGATTAAGGATTTTAACGAATTTCACGAGCACCTTCCAAAAGAGAGGCAGCAGCTCCAGGGCGCCCGCTGTATGGAATGCGGAGTTCCCTTCTGCCAGTCAGGTATGACTCTCTGTGGGATGACCAGCGGATGTCCTCTGCACAATCTGGTGCCGGAGTGGAATGATCTGGTATATACGGGCAATTGGAAACAGGCATATAACCGCCTGAAAAAGACCAACAGTTTTCCGGAATTTACATCCAGAGTATGCCCTGCGCTTTGTGAGGCAGCATGTACCTGTGGACTGATTGGAGAGCCGGTATCCACCAAAGAGAATGAATATGCCATCATTGAAAACGCTTATGCGGAAGGCTATGCAGATCCGCAGCCTCCCAAGGTAAGGACAGGTAAAAAGGTGGCAGTTGTAGGAAGCGGTCCCTCCGGTCTTGCAGTAGCGGATCAGCTGAACAAGAGAGGGCACAGCGTTACAGTGTTCGAACGGTCTGACAGAATCGGTGGACTTTTGATGTACGGCATTCCCAATATGAAGCTGGAGAAGCACATCGTAGACAGGAAGATTAAGGTCATGGAAGCAGAGGGAGTTACCTTTGTGACAGGTGCAGATGTAGGTAAGGATATTAAAGCTGAAAAGCTGTTAAAGGATTATGACAGGGTAGTACTTGCCTGTGGCGCTTCCAATCCCCGTGACATTAATGCACCCGGAAGGGACGCAAAGGGAATTTACTTTGCGGTAGATTTTCTGAAGGCAAATACCAAGAGCCTGCTTGATTCTAATTTTGAGGATGGTAAGTTTGTAAATACCAAAGATAAAAATGTAGTAATCATCGGCGGCGGAGATACCGGAAATGACTGTGTGGGAACCAGCATCCGTCATGGCTGTAAATCGGTAACTCAAATTGAGATGATGCCCAAGGCACCGGATCAAAGAGCGGAGAATAATCCCTGGCCGGAGTGGCCAAAGATCTGTAAGACAGACTATGGTCAGGAGGAGGCAATCGCAGTATTTGGTCATGACCCGCGAATTTATGAGTCCACCGTAAAGGAATTCGTAAAGGATAAGAACGGTAATTTAAAGGCTGTTAAGATTGTGAAGCTTTCATGGGAAAAAGATCCTGAGACAGGACGGATGAGTATGAAGGAAATCCCAGGCTCTGAGCAGACACTTCCGGCAGAGATTGTACTCATTGCAGCTGGCTTTCTTGGAAGCCAGAAATATGTGACAGATGCCTTTAAGGTGGAAACAAACCAGCGGACTAACGTAAGCACTGCACCCGACAAATATGAAACCAGCGTGAAAAATGTGTTTACCGCAGGAGATATGCACAGAGGTCAGTCGCTGGTAGTTTGGGCAATCCGTGAAGGTAGAGAAGCTGCCAGAGCAGTGGATGAAAGCCTGATGGGATATACTAACTTGATAATACAATGAGCCAAGGTGGGAACAGAATGTTCCCGCCTCTCTTTTTTCGTAGATTAAATCCATCAGCTTGTTGATTTTCGCAAAATAGTTCTGTATAATTAAAATAGTGCGTAATTACTATGGTGTGGTATTTCATTTTTTGACACAAAGGAGGAGACGAGATATGAATATAAAAAATTATATAAAAAGAAAAAAACTAACACCAGAGCAATATAAAATGGCAAACAAAACGATGTATATTATTTTAGCTGTATGTTATATACTCTACAGTCTCATAGAATTGATGAATGTCGGAGAAGGAACACATGGTTTTTATAGAATTGGATTTTATATGATATTTGCTATAGCTAGTGGAATTGTTGTTAAGAAAAAAGGTGAAAAGAAATTCGCAATGCTATTTATGGCGATTACTTTTCTAATTACATATTTATTACTGGTAATGAATAATGGTGTGACATCAATGGTAATGGCGTTCCCTGCGCTGATTGGATTTATGCTTTATATGAATTCCCTTTTAATTACCTCTGGATGTATTTCCGTATATGTTGTTGGTTCCATAAAATGTTTCATAGCTTGGAAAATGGGAGATATAACTTCATTTCAGCATGGTTCTCTGATTTTGACAGGATTCTTTATATGTATTTATGGTTCTTATATGGCTATTAAAATTCTGTATGAGTTTAGCGAACAGG
The DNA here is from genome assembly GCA_945868485.1 of uncultured Lachnospiraceae bacterium. Taxonomy (GTDB): domain Bacteria; phylum Bacillota; class Clostridia; order Lachnospirales; family Lachnospiraceae; genus Suilimivivens. Next base: position 15,681 of record CAMBLS010000001.1, read on the forward strand.
ATCGTGAGATTATTGTAAAAGAGTCTGCTCACAGGAAGGAAATGGCAAGTGTAGTTGCGGAAACTGTTGAGAAAATTGCGGAGGAATTTCATGAAGTATTGATAGGGTTTGATGAAATTAATGAGGCCATGAGTTCTGCGGATGATGCAATGAATAACATTGCGGGAAGCTCTGAGAGTACGGCAGATGCAGTGAGCCGTCAGGCTGCCATGACTTCGGATATTCAAACTCGTATTGAAAATACAAATGAACTGGTAATCAATGCAAGAGGAACTACTGAGAAACTGAAAAATGTAGTGGGGGATGGCAAACAACTGGCAGACAATCTGCAGGAGCAGTCGAATTTAGTTGACCAGAACATCACAAGAATTTCAGAAACGGTGGAAGAGCTTGTTACTAATGTACAGAAGGTATCCGGTATTACGGATTCTATTTTAAATATTTCTTCCCAGACAAATTTACTTGCATTAAATGCAAGTATTGAGGCGGCAAGAGCAGGTGAAGCTGGAAAGGATTTTGCTGTCGTAGCAGATCAAATTAGAAAGCTTGCAGAAGAAACCAAGGTTTCAACAGAAAAAATTACAGAAATTATTAATCAGTTGACAAATGTAACAAATGAGACACAGGCCGGCATAGAAGAATCAGCAGAAGCAATTAATATTCAGCGTAAGAAAGTGGAAGAAGTAAACGAAAGCTTTACAGAAGTTGAAAATGGTATGATTACTATGCAGAGAGATGTTGCTACCATGAGCCAGGAAGTGGAAAAGGTTTTGGAAGCGAACCGTGAAATCGTTGATAGCATTTCATTGTTATCTGCAGCATCAGAGGAAGTCTCTGCAGGAACACAGACATGTAAAGCGACTATTAATGGAGCTTCAGAAAAGGTTGGAAGATACGCCGATAAGGTAGAAGGAACCTTTGAACAGTTACAGATACTGGTGGAAAAAGCAGAGATGGAATAAGAATTTAAAAGGCTGCATAGAAAACAGATTCTATGTGGTCTTTTTTTGTGCAGGAGATGGCTTTATGGAGCAGTTATCACTTTTTTCAGAAGAACTTAATATGAGCACGCCGCTTGCCAGCAGACTACGTCCTCAGACATTGGATGACTATATTGGTCAAGAACATCTGGTTGGAAAAGGAAAAATACTCAGACAGATGCTGGATAAGGACATGGTATCCTCCATGATATTTTGGGGACCGCCGGGGGTTGGAAAAACTACTTTGGCTAGAATCATTGCGCATATGACACAAACGTCATTTGTTGATTTGAGTGCTGTGACCAGCGGAATTAAGGAAATTAAGGATGTAATGAGACAGGCAGAAAACGATCGTATGATGGGGCTTAAGACGATTGTGTTTGTAGATGAAATCCATCGATTCAATAAGGCACAGCAGGATGCCTTTCTCCCCTATGTGGAAAAGGGAAGCATTATTTTGATTGGCGCTACAACAGAGAATCCGTCCTTTGAGATTAATTCGGCACTTCTATCTCGTTGCAAGGTGTTTGTTCTGCAGGCATTGACTGAACAGGATATGTTAAAGCTGCTCCATAATGCACTTACAGATAAAAGAGGCTTAGGGAACAATACTATTAATATAGAAGAAACATTGCTGAAGGCAATTGCCATTTTTTCAAATGGAGATGCCAGAACTGCATTAAATACGCTGGATATGGCGGTACTGAACGGACAAATAGAATCAGATGGCTCTATTACGGTGAAGGAAGAAATTTTGGAGCAATGTACCGGTCAAAAAATGCTTCTTTATGACAGAGATGGGGAGGAGCATTATAATCTAATATCCGCACTGCACAAGTCAATGAGAAATAGCGATCCGGATGCTGCAATCTACTGGCTGGCACGGATGCTAGAAGCGGGGGAAGATCCTTTATATATAGCAAGAAGACTGGTGAGGTTTGCAAGTGAGGATATGGAAAGGCAAAAGAGGATGCAAAGAAAATGTTGACTGAGCCAGTGCCACTTCAAATCAGAAATGGGGTCACCGGTCTTATGCAGGAATTACATTATGGAGAGGGATATCAGTATGCGCATGATGCTGAAGCAAAGCTGACGAATATGAAGTGTCTTCCGGAGTCGCTGGAGGACAGGGAATATTATGTGCCTACCATGCAGGGAAATGAGGCAGAGGTAAAGGAGCGATTAGAGCAGATAAAGGAATTGAAAAAAGCATTATAAACATATGTTCGAAAATGGTTGCTTTCCAGAACAGAGCGTGGTATGATGAGAACAAACAAATGTTCGAAAGCAGGCACGCCGATGGAAAGCAATTTGATTATAAGCTCGACCGAGCAAATGTCCCTTATGGAAAAATTAAAGATTCTTTCAGACTCAGCTAAATTTGATGTTTCATGCTCTTCAAGTGGTGTGGGACGAAGGGGTGACGGAACCGGGATTGGGAACACTTCTGCGGCAGGAATCTGTCATAGCTTTGGTGCTGATGGACGATGCATTTCTCTTCTGAAAGTTCTGTTTACCAATGAATGTGTATATGATTGCAAATACTGTATTAATCGAAAGTCGAATGATGTGCCGAGGGCGTCTTTTACTCCGGATGAAATCTGTGAACTGACAATTCAGTTTTACAGAAGGAATTATATTGAGGGATTGTTTTTAAGCTCTGGGATTTTGAATAATCCATCATATACTATGGAGTTAATCTATGAAGCTGTGTACAAGCTGAGAACATTGTATCGCTTTCAGGGATATATTCATGTGAAAGCCATTCCAGGAGCAGAGCCGGAAATTGTGCAGAGATTAGGAATGTTGGCTGACAGGATGAGTGTAAATTTGGAGTTACCCACAGCGGAAGGACTTCAGAAACTGGCGCCTAATAAGCATCGCAGGAATATCCTTGCACCTATGAGACAAATTCAGCAGGGGATTATTCAGAATAAGAATGAACTGGTGGCATTCAGGCATGCGCCTTCCTTTGTTCCGGCGGGACAGTCCACCCAGGTGATTGTAGGAGCTACACCGGAGACCGATTATCATATTATGACGGTGGCAGAGAGCCTTTATAAGAAATTTGCCTTAAAAAGGGTCTACTACTCCGCATTTGTAAATGTAAATGAGGATAAGGAACTTCCAGCATTACCAGGAGGACCGCCACTTCTCAGGGAACATAGATTGTATCAGGCAGATTGGTTGCTCCGGTTTTATGGATTTGAAGCAGATGAGCTTTTGAGTGAGAGCAAGCCAAATTTCAATATCTTACTAGATCCCAAGGCTGACTGGGCATTGCGGCATCTAGAACTTTTTCCGGTGGAAATTAATCGGGCCGATTATCAGATGATACTTCGTGTTCCGGGTATTGGGGTAAAGAGTGCGCAGAGAATTGTTCGTGCAAGAAGAAATGGAAGGCTCAATTTTGATGATCTTAAGAAGATTGGTGTTACCTTAAAAAGAGCGCTATATTTCATTACCTGTAATGGGAAGATGATGTATCCCACTAAGTTGGAAGAGGACTATATTACTCGGAATCTTATCTCCAATAAGGAGAAGCTGCCTTTTGACAGGGATGGGATGACTTACCGACAATTGTCTTTATTTGATGATGAGCAGGAAGTGATTTGGCAGCAGGCTATAAATGGATAAAGGTGGGGAGGGTGTAGAAAAGGAAATTGTGTCATGGAGGAATATTATTTAATTTGCCAGGATTCTCTGGAAGGAATTTTTACAGGCATTTATGATGCCTACCTAAAGAAAAAGCCGCATGAGCAGATTCATATTATTGTTGGAGAGGAAGATAATTATCGTTTGTTCGCCATTTATGAAGAGTGTATTCCTGATGGCAAGAAGGCGACCAGCGTAGCAAGAACTATTCTGCGAGAGTTTGGGGAGGAGTCATATCTGTCTATATGTCGTGCGTTGGCATCATGTGAGGCAGACAAGGGAGAAGCAATTTACAAAGCTATTGTGACAGGTTTTGGCATGAGGGACAGGCATCAGCTTATGGGAAATCTGAGGAATCCAGCAGTACACAGGGTATTTGAACTGGCACGCTTTACAGCCAACGAGGCACACTATCATATAGAATTTTTGCGTTTCAGGGAATTGGAAAATGGAATCCTGTATGCAGAAATTGGACCGAAAAACAATGTGATCACTTTTATTGTTCCCCATTTTGCAGGCAGATTTCCATTAGAAAATTTTGTAATATATGATGAAATAAGAGATATCTATGCCATGCATCCGACCAAAGGGGATTGGTATCTGGTACATGGAGAAGAGGGGATGAATCAGGTGGAGCATATTCTTTCAGAGAGGGAGAAGAAGTACAGCGAACTGTTCTGTCAGTTTTTTCATACCATAGCAATAAAGGAACGAAAAAATTACAGGCTTCAGCGGAATATGCTACCCTTAAGGTATCGCGAATATATGACAGAGTTTCAGGAAAAATAGTAATATATTGTGCTATGTTTGTAGAAATAACGCAAAAAACAGGGAGAAATAGTATTTTAATATATTAATATATTATTAAAAATTATTATGTATTCAAAAAAATACTTTACAAATGAGAAATAGGGTGGTAATCTTGCTTCAAGTACTAGAAAACGTTTTTTTAACCTGCATTTTTAGGAAAAGGAAAGGTGATAATATGATGCAGCGTAAAATAAAACTAAGACTGGATGAAGTGGAGGAATTTGTTTCTGCAGCTTCAAGATGTAACTTTGATATTGATATTTTTTATAACAGATATACAGTAGATGCAAAGTCTATTGTAGGGGTACTAGGTCTTGATTTAACTCAGACTTTGACTGTATCCTATAATGGGTATGATGACCATTTTGAAAAAATCTTAAACCAGCTTAGTTTGGCAAGCTAATCTCATTACTAAAGATTTTTTGAATTTTGATTATCGTTAATGATCCTTCTGCATCATTAATAAGTATTTTAAGTCTCATTGACTCCCTGTAAAAGATAGCGTACTATCTTTTTAGGGAGTTTTCTTATGGAAATACAGATTTCAGTCAGGAACCTTGTGGAATTCATTTTACGTTCCGGCAATATCGACAATCGAAAAGTGGTCTCTCCTGATAATGCCATGCAGGAGGGAGGAAGGATACACCGGATGATACAAAGGCGCATGGGCTCAGAGTATCATGCGGAGGTTTTTTTGCGCCATTCTTTTGCAACACCTGATTATGAAATTCGTATTGAAGGGCGGGCAGACGGAATTATCATTCAGCCGAATTGCGAGATAGCAGAAGTTCCGGAGCTGCCGGATGTGGAAATTCCTGTTTCTTATAAGGATATGGTAACAGTTACTATCGATGAGATTAAGGGAACATACCGAGATATACACAAGTTGAATGAAGTTATACCGGTGCATCTTGCACAGGCAAAATGTTATGCGTATATTTATGGGAGTCAGAATGATTTAAGAAACATAAGAGTCAGGATTACCTATTGCAACATAGATACAGAAGAAATTAAATATTTTCATTTTGAATACAGCATAAAAGAATTGGGGGAATGGTTTGACGAGGTAATCAGCCAGTATAGAAAATGGGCTGATTTTCAGTTCCAGTGGCAGAACCTGCGCCAGCAGTCTATTAAGAATCTTAATTTTCCCTTTGCTTATCGAGATGGACAGAAGGAATTGATTACCTATGTCTATCAGACTATTTACCATAAAAGAAAATTGTTTATTGAAGCTCCCACAGGGGTGGGAAAGACCATATCAACGCTTTTTCCAGCAGTGAAATCCATGGGAGAAGGAAGAGGACAGAAAATCTTTTATCTTACAGCTAAAACCATTACCAGAACAGTTGCAGACGATGCTATTGAATTGATGCGCCAGAAGGGGCTTAAGTTGAAGTCAGTAATTTTGACAGCAAAGGACAAAATCTGTTTTATGGAGGAAACAGAGTGTAATCCTGAGTTTTGCCCCTACGCAAAAGGGCATTTTGACCGTATTAACGATGCAATCTATGATTTGCTGACTCACGTAGATAATTTTAATAGAGAAACCATTGAGAAGTATGCCGGGAAGCATAAGGTCTGCCCTTTCGAAATGTGTTTGGATATGAGTCTGTTTGCAGATACAGTTATTTGTGACTACAACTATCTGTTTGATCCACATGTTTATTTGAAGCGTTTCTTTTCAGAGGGAATCCGTGGAGAATATATTTTTCTGATAGATGAGGCACACAATCTGGTGGACAGAGGACGGGAAATGTATAGTGCTGTTTTGAAGAAGGAGGATTTTCTGGCATTAAAACGGGCAGTAAGAGACTACGATGGAAAAATGTACAGACAGCTTGAACGCTGTAATAGGGAACTGCTGGATTTAAAGAGGGAATGTGAAAATTATAGGTGTCTGGATGATGTAGAAGCAGCTCCCTTTGTAAGAGCGCTGGTAAGACTTTCTACAATCATGGATGATTATCTTGAGGAACATGAGGAAAGTCCTGTCAGGAAAGAAGTTCTGGAGTTCTATTTTGAGGTTTCTCATTTTCTTCTTATTAGTGATAAGCTGGATAGCAACTATGTGATATATACCCAAATGGAGTCGGATGGAGGCTTTAGCATAAAGCTTTTCTGCGTGAATCCTTCCAAAAATCTAAGAGAGTGTATGATGAAGGGGAGAAGTTCCATTCTTTTTTCAGCAACGCTGCTTCCTATCCAATATTATAAGCAGCTGCTGGGAGCAGAAGAGGGGGATTATGAGGTGTATGCCCACTCTGTTTTTGATCCTCGAAAAAAGGGGCTGTTTATTGCCAGTGATGTTACCAGTAAGTATACCAGACGTTCCGACATGGAATATTACAATATTGCAGCCTATATTTATAAAATCGCCAACCAGAGAGAAGGAAATTATATGCTCTTTTTCCCTTCTCATGTTTTTTTGCAGAATGTGTACCAGGCTTTTTATCAGCATTTTCTCGACACATCGCGGATGGACTGTATTTTGCAGGAAGAATACATGGATGAGGAGAGTAGGGAGGCATTCCTTACAAGGTTTGAAAAGAAAACAGAAGCCGGGAATGAGAAGGCGGGCACACTGCTTGGTTTTTGTGTTTTGGGCGGCATATTCAGCGAGGGAATCGATTTAAAGAATGACAGCCTGATTGGGGCTGTGATCGTGGGAACTGGGCTGCCTCAGGTATGTAATGAACGGGAGATTCTTAAAAGCTTCTTTGAAAGTCAGGGAGACAATGGGTTTGATTATGCCTATAAGTATCCAGGAATGAACAAGGTTCTGCAGGCAGCGGGTAGAGTAATCAGAACGGTGGATGATATTGGCATTGTAGCATTGTTGGATGAACGTTTTCTTACAGCTCCCTATATCAGGATGTTTCCCAGAGAATGGGAGACCTATGAACGAGTATCATTGGAACAGATTGAAAAGAGAGTGGAACGTTTTTGGGATGAGTGGCTGTAGAATTCAAAATGAAGGAAAATCCAATAAATGACATCGTATTTTAAGGAAAAAATGATTAAGTCATAAATAATGACACATATGTCATTGTGGATAACTATGTGGAAATTGGGGATTTCTTTGATTTTTGCTAAATTTTAGTAAAATTTCAATAATTGATTTTTAGTCTAAATTTGCAGGATTGAAATTTCAAAATTAGAAAAATACTGAAGTGGTCAATGGAAATGAGCCTAATATTGACCAAATCCGTACCAGATGGCATTTCAGGCGATTTATAATAGTAGTTCAGTGTGATAGGTCCCTCCAAGTACGCTGAACGGTTGCAATTTATTGACGTAAAATGTCGGGAAAGATATACACAAAAATGAAAATATGGTAAACTGGAAACAACTGAAAATGAATTTAGGAGGCATAAATTATGTGGGCTTACGAAAGTGTTTTTTATCAGATTTACCCCCTTGGATTTTGTGGGGCACCCTTTGAAAACGATGGGGTACTGACAAGCAGAATCAAAAAGGTAGAGGATTGGATTCCTCATATGAAGAAGCTTGGCGTGAATGCCATTTACTTTTCACCGGTGTTTGAATCTGATACTCATGGATATAATACGAGAGATTATAAAAAGATTGACACGCGTTTAGGAACCAACGAGGACTTTAAAGAGGTTTGTCACAAATTGCATGAAAACGGCATCCGGGTGGTGCTTGACGGTGTGTTCAATCATGTGGGCAGAGGGTTCTATCAGTTTCAGGATGTACTAAAGAACCGTGAGCGCTCACCTTATCTCAACTGGTTCCGCATCAGTCTTGATGGAAATTCCAATTATAATGATGGTCTTTGGTATGAGGGTTGGGAAGGCAATTATGATCTGGTGAAATTGAACCTTCAGAACGAAGAAGTGGTTAATCATCTTTTGGACGCAGTGAAATACTGGGTGGATGAATTTGATATCGACGGTCTGCGCCTGGATGTGGCTTATTGTCTGGATGAGAATTTTGTCAGAAGACTGAGAAGCTTTACGAATGGATTGAAGCCGGACTTTTATCTCCTTGGAGAAATGCTGCATGGAGATTATAACCGGATGGTCAATGATGCCATGCTTCATTCGGCAACCAACTATGAATGTTATAAGGGATTGTACTCCAGCTTTAACAGCATGAATATGTTTGAAATCGTGCATTCGCTATTGCGGCAGTTCGGACCGGAGAACTGGACCTTATATAAAGGAAAACATATGCTGTCCTTCGTGGATAACCATGATGTTACCAGAGTGGCAAGCATTCTGACAAATGAAAAGCATCTGCCTTTGATTTATGCAATGTGTTTCGGAATGCCGGGAATTCCCTGTGTATATTATGGAAGTGAATGGGGCGCAAGGGCAAACAAGAGTGAGGGAGACCCCGCACTTCGAGCCTGCTTTGATGCTCCGGTTTTCAATGAGCTTTCTGAGTGGATCAGCAAGCTGGCAGAAGCAAAGAAAAATTCTCCGGCATTAAATTACGGAGATTTCCGTTCGGTGCTCTTGACCAATAAGCAGTGTATTTTTGAAAGGAAGACAGAAGGCGAAAGAGTGCTTGTGGCAATCAACGCAGACAGTGAGACATATGTGGCACATTTTGATGCAGGCTGTGGACAGGCTGTGGATCTGATTACCGGTCAGATGCATGATTTTGGCGGTGGCAGTGAGCTGCCTCCCTATAGCGCTTATTTTTGGAAGATGGAAAGATAGATGTAAGGATGCAGCTCTTTGAGGCGGCATTTATGAGGAGGATTTGCAATGATACTATTTAATCAGAGGATGGATGAGAATTATGCGAGATATTCTGATCTTACAATTCTGTACGATGAAAATTCTTCGGAAGGTCTGACCTATGGACAGTTAAATGACTTGTCAGGGAGGGTCTATCATTTCCTGAAAGCAAATCATATCGGAAAAGAGGATTTTGTACTGATCAGACTTCCAAGGGGTATTCAGGCGGTTGTTGCCATGATAGGAGTTATGAAATCAGGAGCAGCTTTTGTCCTTGGCGAAGAAGGTATGCCATTGGAAAGGCTGGAATATATCCGTCGGGACTGTAACTGTAAGTTTGAATTTCATGCCGATAACTGGGCAGAAATTATGAAGGAGCCCTTTTTGGAAGGACATGAGAATCCGGATAAGCATGATGCCGCTTTTGCAATCTACACCTCCGGGACAACGGGAAATCCCAAGGGTGTACTTCATGAATATGGCAATATCGACCGGGATCTGATTGCACAGAGGGCGGTGGATATGCCTTTTGCAGAAGGAAAAGAAAGTGTCGCAATTATCACGCCGTTATATTTTATCGCTGCAGTTTCCTCCTTTGTTTCCCGTTTGTATACGGGTTATGTAACCTATATTTTGTCCTATTCAACCATCAAGAATTCTGCTGCACTTAGGAGTTTCTTTGAAGAGAAGCATATTACATCGGCGTTTCTTTCTCCCTCCTATGTGCGTGCATTCGGAAGAGAACTTACCAGTGTCTTGAAAACACTGTCTGTTGGCAGTGAGCCGGTAAACAATCTTTATATTGAAGGCCTGAATATGGTAAATACCTACTCCATGTCGGAGTGCGGCTTTTTAATTTGTATGTTCCCTATTGATAAGCCCTACGAAAACTGCCCTGTGGGGAAACCCCTGTTTGATCTGAAGCTGAAATTAGTTGACGAAGATGGCAGGGAAGTAGCAGATGGAGAGTCAGGGGAGCTTTGTGTGGAAGATCCCTATGTGAGAGGATATATGAATCTTCCGGAACAGACTGCTAAAGTCTTCGTGGACGGATTTTTCCATACAGGAGACATTGCCAGAAAAGACGAAAATGGAAACTACGTTCTTCTGGGAAGAAATAATGATATGATAAAAATTAATGGCAACCGCATTGAGCCTGCGGAAATCGAAGCAGCAGTCAGAGATGTGGCAGGTCTTTCCTGGGTTGCCGCTAAGGGGTTTGTGGAAGAAGGACATGCCTATATCTGCGCTTACTATACAGAGGATGTAACCATAGATGCCAATGAAATCAGAAAAGCTTTGGCAAACAGACTTCCTTATTATATGATACCTGCCTATTTTATCAAGCTGGATGAGGTTCCCCTTAATCAAAATGGAAAGCTTGACCGCCGCAGGTTAAAGAGCCCGGACAGCGCAGCTTTTCACAGGGAATATGTAGCGCCCTCCACAGAGACGGAAAAGATTCTCTGCGTAGGAATGGAAAAAGCTTTAGAACTGCAGCAGGTGGGTGTGAATGACGATTTCTTCATGATCGGAGGAGATTCCATTAAAGCAATTAAGCTTGCAGGAGATTGTAAGGAAATCGGTGTTACCGTGGATATGATTTTTCAGGGAAGAACGCCCGGAGAAATCGCTGTTCTGCTGGAAAAGAACAAAACTCCAAAGCATACCGTCAGGGGAGAAAAGAGAACGGACGGATATTCACCTCTTACGCCTTCAGAGTGTGGCATGTATCTGGAACAGAAAATGGAACCGGAATCCACTGAATACAATCTGAATATTGGGATTGTTATTAGTGGGGCATCACAGGAAGCTGTAGAGAATTCCTTAAGAACGATTTTAAAAAGCCATGAGGCATTTCATTCTTATTATGGAGAGGAAAACGGAGTACCCATGAGAATCCTCACGGATACTATGCCGGAAATCCTGTGGAAGGATGCCGGCAGCAAGGAGGAGGTTCAGCACATTGTAAATACATATGCTGTTCCCTTTGATCTGTCGAAGGTGCCTCTTAACATCACTGCATACAGGATTCCGGAGGGACAGATTATTATACATTTTGCGATTCATCACATTGCATTTGATGGTGGAAGCACCTCCGTACTTGCAGAGGAATTGTATCAGCTGTTAACAGGTGAGGCAATTGATACTGCAGGACTTGACCTTTCAGATCTTTCCGGCATAGACCGCACGGAAGAATATGAGGAAGGCCGCAGATATTACAGGGAAATGTTTGAGGACGGTGTGCCGGTCAATGAAATGCCTGTAAAGGGCATAAGACCTAAGATGCATCCCGCTACAGATTCGATGATAAGCTTTATCTTGGAAAAGGAGGGGCTGGAGGTCATAGAAACAGCTGCCAAGCGGATGAAAATGACTCTGTTTGAGTTCCTTTTTGCCGCTATTTCCATGGTTCTTGGAAAATATTGCGGCAGTGAGGATGTGGTAATTGGAATCCCCTCCAATATGAGAGACCAGGATTCCCGCAACGTCATTGGAATGTTTGTAAATACAGCTCCAATCCGTGTAAAGCCGGAGCGCTCCAAGGATTTGGAGGCTTACCTGGAAGAGGTTTCAGCGTCCATCCGTGCGGTTACAAGAGGCTCCTATCTGCCTTTCTCGGAAGTGGTAAGGGAATTTGTTCAGGAAAGAGACACATCCAGATCGCCGATTTTTGATGTGATTGTGAATTATCTCCCACCCGTGGAACCACGCAGGAAGGGTGAAATTTGTGTTGACTTTTTTGCACCCCTGCAACAGATCAAACGGGATATGGTCATTACCATGCATAAGGGTGCGGAGCAGCTTGAGTTCCACCTTCAGTATTCGAAAGAACTGTTTGACGATTCTTTGATCAACCATTTTGTCCAGCAGATCAGGCATACCCTTACGCTGATGAGCAGTCAGGATCACGGCATGGTCGGAAAAATGCTTGCACTGCCCAAGGAGCAGGAAATACTTTTGGACAGCTTCAATGCCAATGAATGTGATTATGAACGGACGGATATGGTAACACTTTTCAGGCGTATGGCAAAGGAGTATCCTGACAATCCTGCAGTGGTTTATCTGGATAAGAAGCTGACTTACAGGCAGACCGATGAAATTACCGAGAGGATTGGAGCCTACATCAAAAAGCTTGGAATTGGCAGGGAAGATGTGGTATCCGTGCTGATTCCCAGATGCGAGTATATGGTGCTTGCATCTATGGGCGTGCTGAAATCCGGCGCTGCCTATCAGCCATTAGATCCTTCTTATCCCCCGGAGAGACTGGGATTTATGATACAGGATGCCGGCGCGAAGCTTTTGATTGCCGACAGAAATCTGATGGAATGTGTACCTGATTACGATGGTCCGGTGCTGTACCTTGATGAGATTCCGGCACTTCCCGAGTGTGATAGGATTAATGAAAATCCAAAACCTGAGGATTTATTAATACTCTTGTATACATCAGGTTCTACAGGAACGCCAAAGGGTGTAATGCTGGAACATGGCAACCTGTGTGCATTTTGCAGCTGGTATCGGAGATACTATGACCTGACACCGGAATCACGGGTGGCAGCTTATGCAAGCTACGGTTTCGATGCGGATATGATGGATCTGTATCCGGCGCTGACTTCCGGTGCGGCAGTACATATTATTTCAGAAGAAATTCGATTAGATTTTCAGAAAATAGAGAGATATTTTGAGACAAACCAGATTACCCATGCCTTTATGACCACACAGGTGGGTAGACAGTTTGCAGATTATTATCATGGAAAATCCTTAAAGCATCTATCCGTAGGTGGAGAGAAGCTGGCTCCGATATTCCCGGAGAATAAGAGCTTTACGCTCTATAACATCTATGGTCCCACGGAGTGTACCATATGTGTAACAACAATACCGGTGCTGAAAAAATATGGGCGTATACCGATTGGAAAGGCGCTTGACAATGTGAAACTTTATGTGGTGGATAAAGACGGGCGGAGACTTCCTCCCTATGTGCCCGGCGAATTATGGATTGCCGGTCATCGGGTAGGAAGAGGATATTTGAACCGCCCTGAGAAAACCAGTGAAAGCTTTATTGATAATCCGTTTACCGCAGAGATGGGTTATGAGAAGGTTTACCGTACCGGCGACATTGTGCGTTTTCTTCCGGATGGAAACATTGATTTCGTGGGAAGAAATGATGGTCAGGTCAAGATCAGAGGATTCCGTATCGAGCTTACGGAAGTGGAAGAAATCATCAGGAGGTTCCCGGGAATTCAGGATGTGACGGTACAGGCTTTTGATGAGAAGAGCGGAGGAAAATATATTGCGGCATATATTGTAGCAGAGGAAGAGATTGATATCAGCCGTCTGAACGCTTTTATTGCAGAGAACAAGCCGCCTTATATGGTGCCCGCAGCCACCATGCAGATTGATAAGATCCCGATGAACCAGAATCAGAAGGTCAACAGGCGTGCACTTCCGGAGCCGGTGTTCCAGACGCAGGTTCCCACGGAAGAGATATCCCGTCCACAGACAAGGCTTGAGGAAAAAATTATTGAGAGCGTAAAAGCTGTTGTGGGAGATATTGAAATTGGAGTAACCACAAGTCTTATCAATTATGGATTAACCTCCATCAATGCCATTGGTCTGGTATCAAAGCTTTCGGATCAGTTCCGTGTAGAACTTCCGGTTATGAAGATTTTAGACGGTGCAAGTGTCCTTGATATTGAAAATATGATTTTTGAATCCTGGATGGAAAGCGGCATGAAGGGAAGGAATGGCGCTTCTATGGAGGAGAGCGCTAAAGGCAGCCTGCAGGATACCTATCCGCTCACTTCGGTACAGCTGGGCGTGTATTATGATGCCATGAAGAAAGAGGCAGACATCCTTTACAATATTCCCATGGGCTTTGCATTCGAGGATATTTCAGTGGAGAAGCTGACGGAAGCAGTGAAGGCTACCGTTGCGGCACATTCGTATATTAATACGCATATTGGACTTCGGGAGGGAGCTTTGGTTCAGATTCGCAATGACCAGCTTGAGACCGATGTGCCTTATATTGAGATGAGTGAGGAGGAGTTCGAGGAATATAAGTCCGCTTTCATCCGTCCTTTTAATCTGCAGACGGGACCGCTTTACCGCTTTGAAATCGTTAAAACAGAAAAAAAGACTTATTTGCTGTGGGATATCCATCATCTGGTTTTCGACGGCTTTTCAAGCGGAGTGCTCTTAAGAGATATCGGAAGAGCCTATAGCGGAGAGAAGCTTGAACCGGAGAACTATACCTATTTTGATTATGCGCAGAATGAGGAGAAAGAAAAGGATTCGGAGGAATATAGGGAAGCCGGCGAATATTTTGAACAGATGTTTAAAAGCTTTGAATCAGTCAGTGAAATTCCCGGGAATAAGGCTGGAAACATAGAAGAAGGTATCTTAGGGGAGGTATTCAGAAGCATTCCCAAGAACCCTGTAGACAATTTCTGTAAGGAGGCTCAGGTAACGCCATCCTCATATTTCCTTGCAGCGACCTTCTATACAGTATCCAGATTTGCAAATTCCAGGCAGGTATATCTTTCTACCATTGATTCCGGAAGAAGCAGTGTAAAGACAGTATCCTGTCTTGGTATGTTTGTGCATACTCTGCCTCTATTCATGAATTTTGAAGAAAACCTTTCGGTAGGCGAGCTGGTGAAACGCTCTAATGAAGTGATGCGAAACAGTATCAAAAACGAGGGCTATCCTTTTGCAGAGATTGCTACCAAATACGGCTACCATACGGATATTATGTATGAATGTCAGTTAGGGGTAACCAATGCGGAAGGCAGCTTAGGGGGAGTTCCGTATGAGAGTGTCAGGATGAAGCTTGAGGCACCGAAGTTTAAAATCACGATAGCCATTTATGAAAATGACAGTGATTATGTGCTTTCAGTCCGCTATAATAACGCATTATATACGGAAGAATATATGAATGTGCTTTTGGATTCCCTTACCACCGTATCGGAGAGGATGCTGTCTGATAAAGATGCAATGGTAAATAGGATTTCCCTTATGAGTGCTAAAGAGAAAGAGCGTGTGGAAGGCTTTGGACAAATTAAAAAATGTGACTTGCCCTACAAACTTCTGCATAAGGCGTTTGAAGCTGCAGCGGATCAGTATCCTGACAGGGAGGCATTGGTCGCATATGACAGAACCTTGACCTTCCGGGAATTAAATGAGATGTCCAATAGGATTGCATGGAATCTGCTGGACAAAGGAATTAAACGCGGAGACAGCATAGTACTTCTGTTGCCCAGACGAAGCTTCTATTTTGGGGCTGTTTTTGGTGTCCTTAAAACAGGAGCAGCGTTTATCCCCTGTGATCCTGAATACCCGACAGAACGAATTAACCACATTACGTTGGATGGGGATGCCAGATATCTGATTACTACCGATGAACATATGGCAGAATATCCGGCGGATCAAGTGCTGAATATTGATGAATTGCTGACAGGAGAAAGGAAGGAAAACCCGGATGTTGATGTTTCTCCTGAGGATCTTGCTTATATGATTTATACCTCCGGCTCCACCGGAAAGCCCAAGGGTGTGGAGCTGAGGCACATAGGCATTTGTAATTATATTCATGCGGATGAGAGCAATCTGCTTTATAATTATGTGGCAAATAAGATGGAAAAAATTGTTTCTGTTACCACCATATCCTTTGATATGTCCTTTAAGGATACCGTGGGAATTCTCTGCAACGGCAAAACGGTGGTATTTACCAATGAAGAGCAGATGAATGATCCGAGAGCACTGTCGGAGATTTTACGAATCAGCGGTGCAGACGCTTTCAGCGCAACACCTTCCAGAATGCTGCAATACATGGAATATGAGCCTTTTATGGAAGAAGTATCCAAATGTAAGCTTGTCATTTGTGGAGGCGAGGCGTATCCAAAGACATTGCTTACCAGACTTCGCAAGCTGGGTGTGCCGAATATTTTTAATTCTTACGGGCCAACAGAGATTACGGTTTCCTCCAATATGGCAGACCTTACGAATGCAGAGCATATTACGGTAGGACGTCCATTACCGAATTATCAGGAATATATTGTGGATGCCGATGGAAATCCTGTGCCCCACGATGTGATCGGGGAGCTTGTCATCGGTGGTCCCGGAGTAGCAAGGGGATACCACAAGCTGCCTGAACTTACTGCCAAAAATTTTGTGGAATATAATGGTGAGAGAGTGTACCGTTCCGGTGATTATGCGAGATGGGATGCCGATGGTAATGTGGAAATCTTAGGGCGTCTGGACAACCAGATTAAGCTTCGTGGACTGAGAATTGAGCTTGGAGAGATTGAAGGACTGATTGAGAAGCAGCCGGATATTAAGAAAGCTGTAGTGGTAATCCGAAAGCTTTCCGGACAGGATAATCTCTGTGCATATTTCACGGCGGATAAACCAATCGATATTACAGAGCTTAAGGAGGAACTGAAGAAGCACCTTACCCACTATATGGTACCAACAGCTTATCTTCAGTTGGAAACAATACCTGTAACCCCCAGCGGCAAGACGGATACCAAGGCTTTGCCGGAACCTGTGGCAGCGGAACGGGGAGAATATGTAGCACCTGTGAATGAGATAGAGGAATATTTCTGTGAGGTATTCCAAAAAGTGCTTAAAGTGGATAAGATCGGTGCCGAAGATGATTTCTTCCAGTCGGGAGGAACATCCCTTAGTGTGACCAGTGTGGTCATTGATGCATCGGAGCATGGGTATGTTTTAAACTACGGAGATGTGTTTAAGCATACAACGCCCAGAGCTTTGGCAAAGCTCTTCCAGGAAAATGTGAATGAGGAAATGGTGCCCGGTACCGAAACTCTGGAAAAGTATGACTATACTAAGATTAATGAACTACTTGAAAAGAATACTTTGTCTGCGTTCAGAAGCGGACAGAGCCGGGAGATTGGAAACATTCTTCTTACCGGAGCCACCGGATATATGGGAATTCATGTACTGGCAGAATATTTAAGAAGTGAAACCGGAAAGGCATATTGTCTTGTGAGGAAGGGCAAATTTGAAAGTGCAAAGAAGCGTCTTTTCAATACGCTGTTCTACTACTTTGACGAAGAATTTAGTGAGGTCATTGACAAACGGATAGAAGCCTTTGACGGGGATGTAACAAATTATGAAAGCTTTGAACAGCTGAAGGAATTTCAAATTGATACGGTGTTTAACTGTGCTGCAAGTGTAAAGCACTTCTCAAAAGGAACAGATATTGAGGACATTAATGTGGGCGGTGCAAGGAACTGTGTCCGCTTCTGTGAGGAAACCGGTGCAAGACTGATTCATTTCTCTACCACCAGCGTTGCAGGAGCATTGCCTCTCTCATCAAAGTCTGATATCAAAGCTCTGGATGAGAGGAGTCTGTACTTTGGGCAGCGTTTGGATAATCAGTACACCTATTCCAAGATACTGTCTGAGAGAGAGGTGTTGGAAGCAGTTGCCAAGAGAGGTCTGGATGGCAAGGTCATCCGTGTAGGTACACTGGCAGCAAGAGAGTCGGACGGAGAATTTCAGATGAACTTCCTGACCAACAGCTTTATGGGAAGGCTGCGCTCTTATATGGTATTAAAATGTTTCCCGTATTTCATGATGAACCAGCCATTGAGAATGGGACCAATCGATGTGAGTGCAAAGGCATTTATGCTTCTGGCAAAGACCCCGAAGGAGTGTACAGTATTTAACGCAATCAACAATCATTCCATTCCTACGGTGTCCGTCATTCGGGTTATGCAAAAGAGTGGCATGGATATCAGCCTTGTGGAGGATGAACAGTTCCATGAGGCACTTCTGGAAGCCGAGAAGGACCCTAAGAAGGCAGCCATCCTGCAGAGTATGTTGGCATACATCAATGTAAATGGTGGTACTTCTGTAATACCGGTACAGGCAAGCTGTGAATATACCACCCAGGTGTTGGCAAGAATGGGCTTTTTCTGGAATGAAACAGGAGAAGAATATGTTCATAGGTTCATTGATGCTTTGGCAGGACTGGGATTTTTTGATGAGACAAACCTGAACAGATAGGGCATCAGCAATAAAGCATCGCAACAACATTAGATAAAAAAGAATATAAAATCTATTGACAAAGTAATATTATATGCCATATAGTATGTGTAACGAAAACAATACTATATGGCATATAATATTATAGAGGAAAATTGGAGGAAAGGAGAAGCAGTATGGTTTTTAATACAGGAGCGGCACTTCTAGATGCGATTGTACTGGCAGTTGTGTCCAGAGAGGCATCAGGTGCATATGGATATAAAATTACCCAGGATGTTCGGCAGGTCATTGAATTGTCAGAATCCACGTTATATCCGGTGCTGAGAAGATTGCAGAAGGATGAGTGTCTTGAGGTATATGATCAGGAATGTGCAGGACGAAACCGCAGATATTATAAGACAACCGAAAAGGGACGACTTCAGTTAAATCTTTATGAAAGTGAATGGAGAAAATACTCTGCAAAGATTAACAGTATATTCGAGGGAGGAATGAACAATGAGTAGATGGGAATTTATGAGGCAGTTGGAA
Organism: uncultured Lachnospiraceae bacterium; assembly: GCA_945868485.1. Lineage (GTDB taxonomy): Bacteria > Bacillota > Clostridia > Lachnospirales > Lachnospiraceae > Suilimivivens. The sequence continues at coordinate 34,375 of CAMBLS010000001.1, forward strand.
GAGCTGCTTTCAGATATTTCGCCAAGTGAACGTGAGGAAGCACTTCAATATTACAATGACTATTTTAATGATGCCGGAAGGGAAAATGAGCAGGAGGTAATAAAAGCGCTGGGTTCTCCTGAACAGGTTGCGGCAATCGTTAAGGAAGGGCTTAGTGAAAACAGTAGCTGTGGGGAGTTTACGGAGAATGGATTTACTGAAGGAAATGCATCGGCGCAAAATGCCATTATAAAGAGAAATGTTGAAGGGTCGAATGAGGAAAAACAGAAAGGTTCCGAACAGACCGCACAGAAACATACAGAAGAAAAGAAAAACAGCATGCCCACATGGGCAATTGTACTGATAGTGATTGGCTGTGTTTTCTTATCACCGGTAATCTTAGGTCTTGTATGTGCCGCACTGGGCGTTTTGATTGGCATAGTGGCATCTATATTTGGAGTGATTTTGGGAATTGGTCTTGCCATGGTTATTTTGTATATCGTAGCTATTGCACTTGTGATTGGAGGCTTCGGCTCCATTCTGGCACATCCCATCGCAGGAGTAGGTCTGATTGGAGGCGGTTGTATCTGTGCAGCATTGGGAATTTTGTTTATGCTGTTAGAGGTGCTCTTGGTTGGAAAATGCATTCCAGGTATTTTTGAAGGAATTGGTTATATATTCAAGAAGCTTTTCGGGAAGAAGGGGGTGTAAGGAATGAAAAAATTTGTAAAAATCAGTCTCATTACAGCAGGGATTTTGGCAGCGCTTGGGTGCATATGCTGTATGATTAGTGTACTGGCAGGTGGGAAAAGCCTGATTTACTGGGTAAACAATGATGAACGTTTGCAGGCACAGCTGGAAGAGACAGGAAATGCAGTAGAAAATGCGATTGAAAATATTAGTGATGGTAAACTACATCTGGTATTCAAGGATAATAAGGTTTCAGTAGGAAATGATGAATATGCACAGATGGTACAGATAAATGAAGATAGGAGCTATTCGGCACAGGATGTGAAACGCCTGAATCTGGTATTAGGCGCAGGTGTTTTTACAGTAAAGGAGAAAGAGGTATCTGACGGTAACATTGAAATCCATGTGCAGGGAGTAGGAGAATGTGAAACCTTTGTCAAAGACCAGACCCTGTATGTAGAAGGATTTCAGGGAATTGACATTGCGGTGTTTGGACATACAGAGTTTAAAAATGAGATTACCATTGAAATTCCGGCAAACATGACATTTGAAGAAGTCAATGTGGAGGTGGGTGCCGGAATAATGGATATCTCATCCTTAGAAGCAAGGGAGCTGGATGCTCAGATCGGTGCAGGAGAATTAAGGCTAAACAATATTGTGGCAGGCGAGCTTTCTGCGGAAATAGGGGCAGGGCGCATGGATGCTCAAAATGTAACAGCACAGGAGGCTGAGTTTAGTGTGAGCATGGGAGAATGCATCTACAATGGCATCATAAAAAGAGAGCTTGATGCAGAATGTGATATGGGTAACATGGAGCTAATGCTGGAGGGCAACAGGGAGGATTACAATTATGAGATTGAATGCTCCGCAGGAAATATTGAGGTGGACAAATCCTCGTGGCATGCACTTGGAATGGAGAAATCTATCAACAACGGTGCCGCAGGAACTATTGATTTGACCTGCAATATGGGAAATATTACTGTCTCATTCAGCAATGGGAAATAGTACCCGAAAGGAGGAAAAATGATTACATTTATTTTATTATTAATTGCGATGACAATTGTACTTGGAGTATTGGTATTATGTTTTCATTTGATTGGCGGCGTACTGGGAATTGGCTTTCATGTGGTTGGCGGGGTATTGAAGCTGGTGTTTAAGCTGTTAATCTGCCTGCCCTGTGCATTGATTTGCGCCCTGGCAGGACTGGTGTTGTGTTGTACATCGATTTTAATTCCTTTGGGGCTGGCGTGCTTTAAAGCAGCAGGGGGATTGCTAAATCCTTTCAGGTGCTGCGCAATATAGAGATTTATTACAAAGAGGCGGCAGGGAGTGCCGCCTCTTTGAATGTAAAGATTAATCTTGGGGTTTGAATAACCGGAATATACGCTTTCGCAAATGCCAGAAGCATAACAGTATTAAGAAGATATACATGGCAATATAGATACTTGAATATGTATTTACTGTTATCATTTTTCTATCCTGATATATCAAGTAGATGATTGGAAAGACAAGCGTTAATCCATGATAGGTTTTCATAATATAATGATAATAGTAAATGGAAAAGAAAGCACATGTTACTCCAATCAGTATACCTATTATGGTCGAAGCTTGTTTTAAGACCTGCCATTCGAAGGTATCAGAAAATGTTTGATTGGCTGCTTTGCTTAAATAGGGAAGCAGGAGACAGTTGATTGCAGGAAGTATGATAAAAGAAAGAAAATAGTAAATGCCGGTTTTTAATTTCATTTTAAAGTGCACTTCCGTTGGATATAATAGTATGTTCACATTTTACTTCCCAAGAAGAACCACCGCGTGATACTGTGCATTTTGCATAGCCTGCTAATACGGCTGGAGGATAATTAGAATCAATCCAGTTGGTAAAAGGACTATAGGAAAAAGAAGAAGAGGAAGGATAATAAGTTTCTATATAGGATGTTTGGGCCCAATCATAATTTGCCAGTTTAACCATACGATTGGAATGGGTAAAGGCATTATCAAGCACTGTAAAAGAGCCAGAAGCTGTTTTCATCCGATAAAGCGTACCCGATTGTTCGTAATCAATATTAAGTTCGATTCGGGTTGTACATCCACCATCGGTAACAGAACTTTGAGGAGATATATCACTTGAAGGTAGAGATATATTGGCAATTACTGTTTCGGTTTTGATGCCATTATCATTTTCTGTCATTGTCTGATCAATTTGCAAGTCTTCTTCTGATAGAGTAAGCGTTTCTCCTGTATTTAAGTCGGTAATAGTGACAGTAACAAAACCAACACCTGCCTGATTCTCAAGAGATTTTGTCGCAGCAAATGCGGACAAATTGCTGCTCAAAATTGTCGTTATAGCTAAAAAAATTGAAAGTGTTTTTTTCATAAGTTTTCTCCTTTACATAAAAATAATTTGTGGTTACTTTTGTTGATAAAACATTTTTTATTTTTATATGATAAAAATGTATTGTTACTAACTCTATATAATACTTTTGCTTCCTGCAACGTTATTCAGTTGTCAAGCTTCGACTTTGCGCAAAAAGTTTATCTTAAAATGGCCATGCCTTAGTATGTTATTGGATAATTTATACAATTAAGAATAAAGTAATATAGCAACAGTGTTAAGAAATTAGCTAGTTATTCTTTTGTTTGAATTTTTAGTTCCTCAGGAACTTTAACTTCGTATGTAAAGACCGGAAAACTTTTTGAATTATCATAGTCAGAAAAGTAATTCGTCATATGAAGTAGTGTTGATGCCAATGCTTTTTTGAAATAACTAATTTTGAGATGGTTCATTAATCTATTTGTCCTTTATATGTAAGATAGTTGCAATTTCCATTAAAGGAGAACATAAAAAAACATTTTTTATAGATTGTTCTTCAATAAGTAGAAAAAATAATAAATATATTATTAAAATTATTGTGGCGGAAGTTTTCTTTATTAACTTATTTTTATAAATGAGTTTTGAAGAAAACGGAGCATATCTTATTACTAATGTGATGGCAAGTCCAAATAAGAATATGCCATATTTTGGTGGAATAACAAACCTACTAAATATATTCGCGGAAGTCAATCCTATAAAGATCATAGTAAAAAAGCAAAACAGGCTACTGGAGCAATGGCGACCACCAATAAATAGTCTTAAGGTAGAGAAACACCAGAGTGATAAAAAAAACTCAATTTTTTTGTTAATAAAAAGCCCTATAACGAAAAAACCAATTATTTTCCAAAACAATTCCAAGAAAACTTCCATGCCGTATGTAGCTTTAATTTTGGTATAATCATCAAGAAAATAGAATGTGCAACACCATTCTATGATTATGTTTGATAACTTGTGACACATTTTGCATTTATCCTTCTCATGTGTTACACTTTAACATAAAAATGAGCAAAATTATCGTATAATTCCTGAACGTAAGAAATCTGAACATGAACGTTATTCTGGAGGTTAAAATTTGAACTTACACTGGTTTATTTATTCTTCAATCACAGTACTATATATTAATTCTGTTTTGACCAATATGTGCTATATGAAGTTAAAATTTAGTCAGAGGGTAACGGTATATTTATATAGTTTAGCAGTAACATTTTTTATGCCCATGGCTCATGGAACATGGACGAATATCATTGTTATTATAGGAAGCTATTTGTTAGTATGCTGGTGGCAAAAACATGCATTGTTAAACGGAATTGGGATGATGTTGAATTATATTATAGGAGTTAGTATTAATTATATAGTATTAGCTGGTATATATATGTGTGGTTTTAATATTCAACGTATTTCAAGTAACATGTTGTATTATTTTCTATATTGTTTTGGGTTGACTGTAATTTTGCAATTGGTTACAGGAATATTAGGGAAATATTGTCGTAATGTCATTTGGAAATGGTTGGAAGAAAAGGACACAAATCAAAGAAAAATTGTTTATTTATTATTTGCAGAGATTGGAATCTGTTGTACTGTTTTTGCCTTTAATGTTATCTGGGGAAACTATGTGGGGTATTCAACTTCGATTTTGATGTTTAATGGAGGATTGTTCCTGATATTGCTGTTTGCTACAGGAGTAGTATTGTATCGATTATATGTCATTTTGAAAGAAGATTATGCGCTGAGACTTCGAATATCTGAAGCAGAAGCTATGGTAGAATATGCAAGCAGACTGGAAAATTTATATCAGGAAATTCGTATCTTTAAGCATGATTATATGAATATTCTTTCGTCCATGTATTCTTATTTAGATGAAGGAAAGTACGAAGAATTAAAGAAATACTTTGAAAAAGAAATTTTACCTAGTGGTAGACATTTAGCAATAGAAGACGCAGCTATTGGACAATTAGCAAATATGAAAATATTAGAAATAAAAAGTGTCTTATATGCAAAAATTCTTAAAGCAACCTGCTTGGAATTGCAAATAGTAGTGGATATTCCTAAAGAGGTAGTGACGCTAAATATATTAATTCCTGATTTGGTTAAAATATTGGGGATATTGCTGGACAATGCAATAGAGGCAGCCTTGGAGACGGAAGAACAGAAATTGTACATAGGAATTATTGAGGAAAAAGAACAGGGTTACATAAAGGTTTCCAATTCATCGAAACCAGTAGAAAATATCTCGTTGCTATTTGAACAAGGATATACAAGTAAACAAAAGCATATAGGAGTGGGGTTGTATGAAGTGGAAAAATTGTTAAAAGATAAGGAAGAGGTATTCCTTAATACGGAATATAAAGAAGGGGAATTCGTACAGCTGCTTCAAATAATAAAGAAAGAGGAGAATAATTAAATGCTCCCGATTATTATATGTGATGATGATAACAGGTATAGAAATTATTTGGAAGAGATCATTCGAAAGTGCATTTTTATAGAAGAATTAGATATGGAAGTTGCACTTTCATCCGATTGCGCAGGTAAGGTGCTTCAGTATATAAAAGAGAATCAAGCGCCCTTTCTGTATTTTTTGGATGTAGATTTGAAAGATATGGTATTTACTGGGATTACTTTGGCACAAAAAATAAGAGAGTTTGATCCAAGAGGTTTTATAGTATTTGTAACTGTTCATGAAGAAATGTCTTTTATGACATTTCAATATCAGGTTGAAGCAATGGATTATATTTTAAAAGATTATCCTGAAAAAATTCCGGAGCGTATTAAACAGTGTCTGTTTCATGCACAGGACTTGTTTTCTTCACAGAACAATACGACCCATAAGGCACTTAAGATTAATTTGGGAGGTAGAGTACTGTTAATAAAGCAAGAAGAAATTATTTGCGTAAGGACATCCTCGAATGCACATAAAATTAAAATATTTACAGTAAAAGGAATTTATGAAATGGCGGGAGGTTTAGTTGAAATTAAGAAGCAATTGGATGACCAGTTTATGTTGTGTCATAAATCCTGTATTATCAATTTGAAATATTTGGAACAATTGGATAAGAAGGAAAGAAAAGCATATATGTCAAATCATTTGGTGTGTCCGGTATCTTTTCGCCAAATATCAAAACTAGGTGCAAAGTTAGATGAAAATTGTAAAAAGGAAAAATAGAAAATCTAAGAAAAAAAGAACCGGGGCATATCAAAAGCCCCGGTTCAAATTATTTTATCGTATTCTAAATATCAGGCTGCTTAGTTCTTCTTTTCCCCTATCGTAAAGAACAGTCCCGCTTTCTTAAGAGCAGGGCGCAGTGCCAAATAAACAATGACTGACACGATGGTGGAGGTTACTGCGTTGATGGAAGTAGCAGCTATATTCCATGCAAGAGTCAGTTCAGCGGCAGGCTTGCCGAGGATAAGCAGCTTATAGAAATAACCGATTAAAGGATCGAAGATTACGTTAAATAATAATCCGCCGATTGCTGCAACGGTTGCCCAGATAGCCACTTTTTTATTGTCAGTTTCAAGTGTGATTTTTCCAATTTTATGTGCGATGAGTCCTGTAATCAGACCGATGCAGAATTTAAGTAAAAAGGTTTTGGGTGCATATACAATGTAGACAGGATCAAGCAGATCACCGATGGTCATACCGATTGCACCGCCAAGTCCGCCGTAGACACCACCAAGGAGCAGGGCGCCAAGGACACAGACTGCATTTCCAAGATGAATGGAAGTTGCATCGCCGCCGGGAAGAGGGATTTTAATCTGTAAAAAGGTAAATACCACATAGGATAAAGCCGCCATCAGACCGGTTAAAGCAAGTTTTCTTGTTGTTTCATTTTTCATAAGTAGGTTCCTCCTCAAATTGATTGATGTACCTTATTATACGCAATAGTGGCATTATAAAAAGTACCAAACCAGAACTTTTTAACCATACCAGTTTTCGCGTGATTGCTATACTTTTATAAAATTTTTCTTAAGAAAATTGTTTTTTTTGTTAAATAGAAACACTTCTGTTGACATTAAAAAATTGCAGACATATAATGGCAAATAGTTAACTAGTTAAAAATTAATTATTTAATAAAGGAGGAATCATGCGAAAGGGTTTACAGCATCAGCTAACGAATCTTTTTCGTCAGGCGGATCAATCAATGAAGCGCGTAATTAGTAAAAAGGTTGCAGGAACCGGAGTGTACAGAAGCCAGCACAGGATGTTGATGATCTTAGGAAAGCATCCGGACTGTTCTCAGTCTGCAATTGCTGAAAAACTGGAGATTTCGCCGGCGGCAGTGGCAGTTTCGTTAAAGAAGCTTGAGAAGGCTGGGTACATCAGCAGACAGTGTGACGAGGCTGATAATCGTATGAATCATGTGGTAGTGACGCCTAAGGGAAAGGAAGTAATCAATCAGAGCATTATTTACTTTCAGGAAGTAGAGGATGCCATGTTTAAGGATTTTTCGGAGGAAGAAATGGAAACGATGGAAAAATTCTTTATTCGGTTTATTCAAAATGGAGATGACTATTATCAGGATATGTTAAAACAGGAAGAAAATTGAGGAGAATAGAATTATGAAAAGATATTGGAAGTATATGAAACCCTATCTTCCAGCATTTATTATTGGACCGATTATGATGATTGTGGAAGTGATGGGGGAAGTAGTATTGCCTAAGCTTATGGCAAATATCATCAATATTGGTGCGGCGAATCATGATGTGCCCTACATCCTTAGTATGGGACTTGTCATGCTTGGAACTGCATTTATGATGATGGTAGGGGGAATCGGAGGTGCTTACTTTGCTGCAAAAGCATCTGTCAATTTTTCATCGGACTTAAGGAGTGATGTGTTTGACAAGGTACAGACATTTTCTTTTGCAAATCTGGATCAGTTTAGCACAGGTTCTTTGGTAACGCGTCTAACTAACGATATTACCCAGGTGCAGAATCTGATTACCATGGCGCTGCGCATGATGCTTCGTGCACCGGGAATGCTGATTGGTGGTCTTATTATGGCATTTATGATTAATGCACAGCTGGCGTTGGTTATTTTTGCTGTAATTCCTGTACTGGTTATTCTGATTTTACTGATCATTCGTGTTGCATTCCCCAAATTTGATGTGATGCAGAAAAAGCTGGATTTATTGAATTCCAATATTCAGGAAATGCTTACCAATGTGCGTGTAATCAAGTCCTTTGTAAGAGGGGATTATGAGGAAAAGCGTTTTGGGAAAGCCAATGATGATCTGAAGGAATCCAGCTTGAGCGCTTTTAAAGTAGTTATTTTAAATATGCCGATTATGATGATGGTCATGAATGCGACTACTCTTGGCGTTGTATGGTTTGGCGGAAAGCAGATACTGGCAGGAAATATGCCGGTGGGGGATTTGACAGCGTTTACTACTTATATTGTTCAGATTTTGATGTCTCTGGTTATGTTTGCAATGATGCTCCTGCAGTGCTCCAGAGCGCTTGCCTCCCTGCATCGTATCAGGGAAGTTCTGGATACGGAAGTGACTTTGACAGATGAGGGCTGTGCTCTCCCTGAAAAAACAGTAGACAGTGGAAGGATAGAGTTTAAAAATGTGAGTTTCCGGTATTATAAAGATAATCACGAGGCGGTGCTTTCACATATTAACTTTAAGGTGGAGAGCGGTCAGGTGCTTGGCATCATCGGCTCCACAGGCAGTGGCAAGACTACGCTGGTACAGATGATCCCCAGACTTTACGATGTAGATGAAGGCGAGGTTCTGGTAGATGGTGTGAATGTGAAGGATTATTCGCTGAAGCACCTGCGTGACGGAGTGGGAATGGTATCCCAGAAAAATGTATTGTTTTCCGGTACTATCATGGAAAATCTCATGTGGGGAGACCCTGAAGCATCCATGGAAGAACTTTTGGAGGCATCCAAAGCAGCTCAGGCAGCGCCCTTTGTCAATTCCTTTACTGAAGGCTATGAGACAGAATTAGGACAGGGCGGTGTCAATGTGTCCGGTGGACAGAAGCAGCGTCTGTGTATTGCAAGAGCACTTTTAAAGAAGCCTAAGATATTGATTCTTGATGACTCTACCAGTGCGGTAGATACGGCTACAGAGGCAAAAATCAGAGAAAGCTTTAGCAGCAAACTGAAGGACACTACTAAGATTATCATTGCCCAGAGAATTACATCGGTCATGGAAGCCGATGAGATTCTGGTATTGGATGATGGGCAGATTGTGGGATGCGGCAGCCATGAGCAGCTTCTTGAAAACTGTGAGGCTTATCAGGAAATTTACTATTCACAGATGGATAAGGAGGTAAGCGCATCATGAGACAGGAAAGACTGGAATATTTACAAAAGAAATATGAAAGTAGACTAAATACGGTTAAAGATAGTGATATGATGGCAAATGTTTCCGGAGAACCTAAAAGACCCAAAGGACCGGCAATGGGACCTGGCAGACACGGAAAACAGAGTATGGCAGTCGGAAAACCTAAGGATTTAGGGAAAACCATGGGACGACTTTTTTCATATATTTCCCATGAAAAGTGGAAGCTTCTTATTGTATGTGTCTGTGTCATAGGCGGTACTGCCGCTAACCTTGCAGGCTCTTATATGTTACGCCCAATCATCAATGGTCTGACATCGGAGGAAGGAAGCGTAGCATTCCTTATGAAAGGAATTTTGACTATGCTGTGTATTTATCTGGTTGGGGTAGTGGCACAATATCTGCAACAGCGAATTATGATTGGAGTAGCGCAAAATGCAATCTGCAAGCTCCGTAATGATTTGTTTGAGAAGCTTCAGAAGCTTCCGGTACGTTATTACGATACCCATAACCATGGTGACACTATGAGCCGTTTTACCAATGATGTGGATGCTATAGGGGAAATGCTCAATAACACAGTGTTTCAGCTGATTTCTGGAACCATCAGCATTGTAGGCACTTTTTGCCTTATGCTGTATACCAATGTCTGGCTGACTCTGATTACAGTAGTGATGGTTCCTGTCATGATGAAGGCAGTACAGACGGTAGGAAGCAGAAGCAGGAAATATTATCGAGCCCAACAGGCAGCAATAGGAACACTGAACGGATACATTGAGGAAACCGTTACTGGGCAGAAGATTGTCAAGGTATTTAACCATGAAGAGGAGTCCAAAGAGGAGTTTGAGTACCTGAATACGGATCTTCGGAATAAGCTGGTAAAGGCTCAGTTTTTTGGAGGTATTATGGGACCGGTAATGAATGGTCTTGGACAGGTAAGTTATTCGTTGACGGCATGTATCGGTGGACTTTTATGTGTCCTTCGTGGATTTGACTTAGGAGGATTTACGGTATTTGTAAATTACTCCAGACAGTTTTCACGTCCCATTAATGAAATTGCAATGCAGGTAAATACTATTTTTTCAGCTTTGGCAGGTGCAGAGCGTGTATTTACCGTGATGGATGAAGAACCGGAGGCAGCAGATGCGGAAAATGCAATCCGCATTGTGACAGATGAAAAAAGTGAAAAGTGCTACTATGTTATCCCTAAGGATAATGAAGTTACCGGAATGGACGGATTTACAGATGATGTAATCAAAGAAGATGAAGGCTTTTACTATAAGGAAGTAAAGGGAGCAGTTACGCTTAATGACGTAACCTTTGGATATAAGCCTGATAAAACGATACTGAGGCATGTCTCTCTTTATGCAAAGCCGGGACAGAAGATTGCCTTTGTAGGTTCTACCGGTGCAGGAAAAACTACCATTACCAATCTAATTAACAGGTTTTACGATATTGATGATGGATTGATTACCATAGACAATATTCCAGTATCGCAGCTTGAGAGAGATTCTCTGAGAAGAAACATTGCCATGGTGCTTCAGGATACCCACTTGTTTACGGGAACTGTACGGGAAAATATCCGTTATGGAAGACTGGATGCAACAGATGAAGAAGTGGAGCAGGCAGCAAGGACGGCAAGTGCCCATTCCTTTATCATGCGTCTGGAACACGGCTATGACACGATGCTGGAAAGTGATGGTGTCAATTTAAGCCAGGGGCAGCGTCAGTTGATTAATATTGCAAGAGCGGCAATCTCCAAGGCACCTATTTTAATCCTTGATGAAGCAACCAGCTCCGTGGATACCAGAACGGAAAAACATATTGAAAAGGGAATGGATCGCTTGATGGCCACCAGAACCACGTTGGTTATTGCACACCGTCTTTCCACTGTAAGAAACGCCAATGCAATTATGGTACTGGAAAACGGAGAGATTATAGAGCGTGGAGATCACGAAGACCTGCTTGCACAAAAGGGGAGATACTATGAGCTTTATACAGGATTGAGTGAGTTGGATTGATTCGTTTTTTCGCTTAAAACATGTGGGAAAAGAGTGGAAAGGTTACATGCTTATTGCAGAGAATCCAAGCAGAAAGCAAGGATGATTGTTATATTGCGATTGAAGGATAAGGTACAGTATCGTAAACATGGCCTATGATAACGATTGAAATGAAAAGCAGTTTACCTGTAAAGAAAGCAGGTAGACTGCTTTTTCACTTGTAACTGATGAGCTCTTTACATATTTCATAGAACTTATCGGAATAAGCGCTTTTCTTTTCCCATATAAAATCAAATTCATGCTCCATTTGAAAATCACTGAGTTTAATTTCTTTTAGTCTTTGATTCTGTATTTGCTTTTCGGCTGCAATTCTATAGAGAAAGGAAATACCACAATCTTTTTCCAAAAGACCGATAATTGTGTGCATGTTTTCCACTTCCGTAAAATGCACAAATTCTGATAAGGAAATTCCTTTCGCTTCAAGATTTCTTTCAAGAATGTTTCTTGTTCCGGAACCCTTTTCTCTTATCAAAAGTCTTTCACCCAAAAGGTCTCTTAATTTTTTGGGAGTACCGTGCTTGAATTCATGATGGATTGCACATATGGCAACATATTGTTCAATACTGTAATTTACATGTTCATATTCTTCTTTAGGATAATAACCTTCAACCAAGGCGAGGTTTATCTCGCCATACTCCATCATTTTTAATAAGTCCTGTGTATTTCCAAAATGAATATGAACATTTATATTTGGATGGTTTTTCAGGAATTCTGCTAATGGAACTATGAGTGCATATTCGCCCACTGTCATGGTTACTCCAATTGAAAGGCTGGATATGTCCGAAGAGGATGTCTGAATTTCCTGTTTTAACATCTTTTCATCATTGCACAAGGTTTCAAGTCTGTTATAGAGAATTTTTCCGGCAGAAGTAAGGTGTAATTTTTTATTTTCGTAGATAAAAAGCGGTGCTTGGTAATATTGCTCAAGGTATTTAATGTGTTGAGAAACAGCAGGCTGCGTAATGTTTAATTCCTCCGCAGCTTTGGTGTAATTCATGTGTTTGCAAACACACAAAAAAGTTTCTACTCGAAAATCAAGCATAGATAATCATTCCTTTCTCATGTTTCCATACTTATTCTATTATAAATATTTCTTATTGTATACAAAATATTTATAATTTTTCATTTGGAATACAAACCAATATAATAACATTTGAAAATAAATTCAGAAAGGATTTAGTTATTATGTCATATGTAAAAAAATTTGTAAATGTTATTCCTGGTTTTGCAATCGCCCTTGGGATTGCTGTTATTGCCAAATTACTTGAAAGTCTCCTCCCTATTCGCCTTATAGGAGCATCGGTAATTGCCATGTTCATTGGAATGGTGATCAATGCTTTTCATCAACCAGGAAACATGATGGCTCCCGGAATAAAATTTACGTCAAAAAAGATATTGAAATTTGCCATTATACTACTTGGTGCAAGTTTAAATATTGCAACAGTTCTTACCGTTGGACGCAATTCCCTTTTGGTCATGATCTTTACCTTGGCTACATGTTTTGGGCTTGGATATCTATCAGGCCGACTTTTGAAACTTAACTGGAAAATGTCCAATCTCATTTCAGCCGGAACGGGTATCTGTGGCGGTTCTGCCATTGCTGCCATTGCGCCTGTGATAGAAGCTGAAGATATTGACATTGCTTTTGGGATGTCAGCAACCTTTCTCTTTGATATGGTGATGATAGTTCTTTTCCCCATTTTTGGCAAGTCACTTGGACTTTCAGATGTGATGTACGGACTTTGGTCAGGAACCGCTGTTAATGATACCTCCAGTGTTGTTGCTGCGGGATTTGCATTTAGTGAAGCAGCAGGCAATTATGCTACAATGGTTAAACTTACCAGAACATTGGCAATTATTCCTACGGTCATCATATTTGCTCTGGTTAATATGCATCTTAAGAAAAAGGAAAACCGGACCGCTCAAAATGAGAAAATTAATGTAAATATGAAATCCATTATTCCTTGGTTTATTTTGGGTTTCCTTGCAATGTCATTACTCAACAGTGTTGGAGTGATTCCTGTGGCAGTTTCTTCTGTGCTAAAGGAAATAAGCAAATTTCTTATGGTTGCGGCTTTAGCTGCCATAGGATTAAATACAAATTTCAAGGAAATGAAAAAGGCAGGGCCGGCGCCCATGATTCATGGTTTTATTATTTCTCTGCTGGTCGTGCTTGTTGCTTTAGGCGTAATTATTTTTGAACGCAATGTAGGAATGCTGCAATAGTGAAAATAGTGAAAATTGCAAAGGGAACCATCAGGCAGGAGGATTACAATGACTGTCATCCGTCAGGAGAAAGTAAACTGCTTTACAAATATCATTTTGGATGATATGGAAATATTATCCGAAAAATATGTTATAACTATATTATAAGGAAAGTGTATGATTACGGAAAGGAGGAAAGAAGACGGATGGCAAAGGAAAGAATTTATGCATGCATTGACT
>CAMBLS010000002.1 GCA_945868485.1 uncultured Lachnospiraceae bacterium
TGTGTCTACTTATTGTATGGGTATGGCTGCCAGCATGGGGGCATTTTTACTTGCAGGTGGAACGAAAGGAAAAAGACTGGCACTTCCCAATGCGGAAATTATGATCCATCAGCCGTTAGGCGGTGCACAGGGTCAGGCAACAGAAATTGAAATTGCAGCAAGACATATTTTACAGACCAAGGAAAAGTTAAATAAGATTCTGGCTGAAAATACCGGCAAGGATTATGATGTAATTGCGGCTGATACAGAAAGAGATAACTGGATGACTGCTGAGGAAGCCAAAGAATATGGTCTGATTGACAGGGTTGTCTACAAACGTGCAGATAACTAATAATTTTTTTAAGAGGTAGGAAGATGGCGGGAAAAAATTCTGACAACATCAGATGTTCCTTTTGTAATAAGACACAGGATCAGGTCAAAAAGATGATTGCCGGTCCGGCAGGGGTATATATCTGTGATGAATGTGTGGAGATTTGTGCAGATATTGTAGAAGAAGAATACGAAGATGAAGTGACAGAGGAAGCAGAGCTTGATATTAATCTGTTAAAGCCTGTAGAGATTAAGGAGTTTCTGGATGATTACGTAATCGGTCAGGAGGAAGCAAAGAAGGTTCTGGCGGTTTCAGTGTACAATCACTATAAGAGAGTCATGGCACCTAAGGATTTAGATGATGTAGAGCTTCAGAAGAGCAACATTATCATGGTAGGTCCTACTGGTTCAGGAAAGACCTATCTTGCACAGACGCTGGCTAAGATTATTAACGTTCCCTTTGCAATTGCAGATGCCACTACATTGACCGAGGCTGGTTATGTAGGCGAGGATGTGGAGAACATTCTGCTTAAGCTGATTCAGGCAGCAAACTATGATGTGGAACGTGCCCAGCTTGGCATGATTTATATTGATGAGATTGATAAGATTACCAAAAAAAGCGAAAATGTTTCTATTACCAGAGATGTATCAGGAGAAGGTGTGCAGCAGGCGCTTCTTAAAATTATAGAAGGCACGGTTGCCAGTGTTCCTCCTCAGGGAGGAAGGAAACATCCTCATCAGGAGCTGATTCAGATTGATACATCCAATATTCTGTTTATCTGTGGTGGCGCATTTGACGGATTGGAGAAGATCATAGAAAACAGGCTTAATCGCAATTCTATTGGATTTGATGCGGAAATTGCCAGCAAAAGTAACCGTGAAATCAGCGAACTTTTAAGTGAAGTGACTCCACAGGATCTGGTAAAATTTGGTTTAATTCCTGAATTTGTAGGACGTGTTCCAATCAATGTATCCCTTCAAGGGCTGGATGAAAAGGCACTGATCAGAATTCTTACAGAGCCTAAGAGTGCATTGATTAAGCAATATCAGAAGCTGTTTGGCTTTGATGATGTAAAGCTGACCTTTGAGGAGGATGCAGTGGAAGCGATTGCCAAGCAGGCCTTTGAGCGTAAGACCGGGGCCAGAGGACTTCGTTCAATTATGGAAAAGGTCATGATGGACGTAATGTATCAGATACCATCTGATGAGACAATTGAAGAGTGCGTGATTACCAGAGGCGCGGTAGAAGGCACCAGTGAACCTTTATTGATTCATCGTGAGGTAATGCGTAAAGCGAGATAGAAGTTTAAAGATGTGCTAAAATGCCGCCGCCAGGCGGCATTTTATGTTAATAGGGAACGAAGGAAAAGATTATGAGTAATAATAGTATCAATAAAAAGCAGGAGTTTTTGATGCCCCTGATTCCTTTAAGAGGAATGACAATTTTGCCGGATACGGTTATCCATTTTGATCTTAACAGAGAGAAATCTGTTAAGGCACTGGAATATGCCATGATGAAAAAGGGAGAACTTTTTCTCGTGGCACAAACGGATGCAACCATTGACATGCCTGGGGAAGAAAACCTTTACCGGGTTGGAACCATTGCCATGGTAAAACAGATTACCAAGCTTCCTAATCAGATTGTCAGAGTTTTGGTGGAAGGCAAAAGGAGAGGACTTCTGAAAGGAGTCAATGAAGAAAACACAAAGTTTATCGAAGCTTATGTGGAGGATATTTGCACACAGGAAGCAGAGGCTGGGGAAAGTGCAGTGGAAGCGGAGGCAATGCTGAGACAGCTGAAGGAATACTTCTCTCTCTTCGCCATGCATTATCCTAAGCTTGATAAAAATGCAGTGCAGAGATATTCCTATATCAAAGATCCGGGAAGCCTTATGGATCAGATTGCAATGAATCTGCCGGTTTCCTATGAAAAGCGACAGAAGGTGTTGGAGGCTATTTCTTTAAAAGAGCGTTATGATATTTTGTGTGAGCATCTGCTCAATGAAATAGAAATCGCCAAAGCGAGAGAAGAACTAACACACAGTATCAAAGACAGAGTGGAAAAAAATCAGAAGGAATATCTTCTTCGGGAGCAGCTTCATTATATTCGAGAAGAATTGGGGGAAGAGGGATCATTTTCTGATGCGGATCAGTTTGAGGAAGCCCTTGAACAGCTTCAGGCATCGGAGGAAGTAAAGGCAAGAATCCAAAAGGAGATCACCAGATTTAAGAATCTTTCCGGAAGCAGTTCTGAAAGTGCTGTAGAGCGTGCATATATAGAAACCCTTTTGGAACTCCCGTGGGATAAGGCATCTGCTGATAATGAAAATATACAACGGGCAAAGAATATACTGGAAAGAGAACATTATGGATTGGAACAGGTAAAGGAACGCATTTTAGAGTTTCTTGCAGTGCGGTGCCTCACTAAAAAGGGAGACAGTCCTATCATTTGTCTTGTGGGACCTCCGGGGACGGGTAAGACATCCATAGCGAAAAGTGTTGCGGAATCTTTGAATAAAAAGTATGTACGAATCTGCCTTGGCGGTGTAAGAGATGAGGCAGAAATCCGGGGGCACAGGAAGACCTATGTAGGTGCAATGCCGGGTCGTATTGCAGTTGGTTTAAAGCAGGCTGGTGTAAAGAATCCCCTGATGCTGTTAGATGAAATTGATAAGGTAAGCAATGATTATAAGGGAGACACTTTTTCAGCGCTTTTGGAGGTGCTTGACGGGGAACAAAATGTAAAGTTCAGAGATCACTATGTTGAAATTCCGTTGGATTTGTCTGAGGTTTTATTTATTGCTACAGCTAATACCACACAGACGATTCCGAGACCCCTTCTGGATCGTATGGAAGTGATTGAAGTGAACAGTTATACGGAAAATGAAAAATTCCATATAGCCAAAGAACACCTGATTAAGAAGCAGCTTGAGAAGAATGGAATTACCAAGCAGATGCTGTCTATTCAGGATGGTGCACTAAAAAACATCATTACTTATTACACCAAGGAAGCGGGAGTTCGTGAACTGGAGAGAAAGATAGGTGATATCTGCAGAAAATCTGCAAAAGAAATATTAGAGAAGCGGGAAGCTGGTGGGGAAACCGAAAAGATTAAGGTGACCAGTAAAAACCTGGACAAGTATTTAGGAACCCGCAAATACAGCTTAAGCAAGGCTGATAAGGAACCACAGGTAGGAATTGTGAGAGGTCTTGCGTGGACAAGCGTAGGTGGGGATACCCTTCAGATTGAAGTAAATATGATGCCGGGAAAAGGAGACATTGAGCTTACCGGTCAGATGGGGGATGTGATGAAGGAATCAGCTCTCATTGGTATGAGTTATGTGCGTTCTATCGGTGATAAAAATATGATTCAGCCAGAAATATTTAAAGAGAATGATTTCCATGTACATATTCCGGAGGGAGCAGTTCCAAAAGATGGACCTTCTGCGGGTATTACTATGGCAACGGCATTGTTTTCAGCAATTACCGGAGAAAAGGTACGCAGTGATATTGCAATGACAGGTGAGATTACTCTAAGAGGAAGGGTTCTTCCGGTAGGCGGTTTGAAGGAAAAGATTCTCGCTGCAAGAATGGCAGGACTTAAGGAAGTGTTGGTGCCCTTTGAGAATCAAAAGGATATTGAGGAAATATCTGCAGAAATCACACAGGGACTTGTTATTACCTATGTAAAGAATATGAAGGAAGTCCTGCAAAATGCTTTGTTGTGGAAGACAAAAGGTTGAAAGGTGCGGTATAGAAATGATAATTAAAAATGTGAGTCTGGAAACAGTGTGTGGTATTACCAGCAAGCTGCCGGAAAATGAGCATATGGAATTTGCCTTTGCAGGTAAAAGCAATGTTGGCAAATCTTCTTTAATCAATGGGCTTATGAACAGAAAGGCATTGGCAAGAACCAGCGCACAGCCGGGGAAAACCCAGACCATCAATTTTTATAATGTGAATGATCAGATGTACCTTGTGGATTTGCCGGGGTATGGATATGCCAAAGTAAGTGAGCAGGAAAAGGCAAAGTGGGGAAAGATGATAGAAAATTATCTCCACAAATCCAAACAGTTAAAGGCAGTTTTTCTTTTAATTGACATTCGCCATGAGCCCTCCGGCAATGACAGAATGATGTATGAATGGATTTTAAATCAGGGCTTTGAGCCAATCATCATTGCTACCAAGCTGGATAAAATTAATCGCAGTCAGATCCAGAGACATATCAAGATGATTAAAGATGGGCTTAAGGTTGTCAAAAACACCATTGTAATTCCCTATTCGGCACAGACCAAACAGGGGCGTGAAGAAATCTATGAGCTTTTAGATTCCTATTTGGAACAGGAGGAACAAATTTAAGCTTTTATAGTGGAAAGAGGCGTAATATGGATGGAAGAGGGAGCAAAAAGACTTATTTAAAGATTTTGGTCAATCTGGGCATTATGCTTGTATTTCTGTTGGTTTGCATTTTTGTGGTGCCCAGAGTGATTTTCTATTTTATGCCATTTGTCATTGGCGCAATCATTGCGTGGATTGCCAGTCCACTGGTCATATTTTTTGAAAAGAAATTTAAGGTCAGACGAAAGGCAGGTTCTGCATTCGTTATTATTGCAGTGATTGCCCTGGTGATTCTTGCAGGGTATCTCCTGGGGGCAAAGGTGGTCGAGGAAACTGTTGATTTTATTGGAGAAGTTCCCGAGATGTGGGAAGGGGTTCAGAAGGATTTCGCAGAAATTGGCGGAAATCTTGAAGCCGCCAGCCGATATCTGCCTGAGGGAGTTAGAAATACGATTATTAATATTACCATGAATGTGGACGAATATCTAGGTGAGCTTTTTGGCGGGTTAAGCACACCTACCATAGAAGCCCTCAGTCGCTTTGCTAAAAATCTGCCAACCATTATTATCGGAATAATCATGTGTCTTTTGTCTGCATATTTTTTTGTTGCAGACAGAGAATATGTTTCTAATCTGATGAAGAAGGCATTGCCGGAGTCTATTCTTGACAGATGGAATATGATCAAAAGAGGATTTGCCCGTGCAGTGGGAGGTTACTTTAAGGCACAGCTGAAGATAGAGGTGTGGATGTACCTTCTTTTGGGAATCGGCTTTTCCATTCTCAAGGTAAAATATGCTTTTTTTATAGCCATAGGAGTGGCATTCCTTGACTTGTTACCATTTTTCGGTACAGGAACCGTCCTGCTGCCATGGGCAGTGATAAAGTTTTTGAGCGGAGACTACAAAATGGTGATTGGTCTGCTGATTATCTGGGGAGTAGGACAGCTTGCAAGGCAGCTGATACAGCCTAAGATTGTGGGGGAGTCCGTGGGACTTTCTCCGATTCCTACATTGATTCTTTTGTTTCTTGGATACAAGGTGGGCGGTGTTTTTGGTATGATTATTGCGGTTCCAATCGGAATTATTGTACTCAATATGTATCAGGAAGGTGTTTTTGACACCACCTTAAACAGCCTTAAGATTCTGTACGCCAGCCTCAGTAATTTCCGCCACTTAAATGATGAGGATA
Organism: uncultured Lachnospiraceae bacterium; assembly: GCA_945868485.1. Lineage (GTDB taxonomy): Bacteria > Bacillota > Clostridia > Lachnospirales > Lachnospiraceae > Suilimivivens. Next base: position 5,836 of record CAMBLS010000002.1, read on the forward strand.
TGGAGGCCGTGCGCATTTATAGAGAAAATGAAAAAGAGCGCATAGCAAAAAGAGAGGAAGCAGAAAAAGATGAAGGTAACAGTTTATAATTGCCGTGAATTTGACGAAAAAGAATTGTTTGAAAAATATGGAAAGGAATTAGGGATAGAGCTGGTGCTCTGTAAGGATGCACCGGATCAGGAAAATGCCAGCCTTGCTAAGGGGAGTGACTGTATTGATATTATTACCTCCAAGATGCCGGAAGAACTGCTTAAAGTCTTTGCGGATTATGGGATAAGGTACGTTACAACAAGGACAATTGGCTATGATCATATAGATGTGAAGGCAGCAAAGAAGCTTGGAATGACGGTGGCAAATGCACCCTATGGCCCTTGTGGTGTGGCAGATTATGCGGTAATGCTGATTCTTATGACAATCCGAAAGATGAAGCGGATTTTAGAGCGCACTAATATACAGGATTATACACTGAAAGGAATTCAGGGAAGAGAGTTAAAGGATTTGACCGTAGGAGTCATTGGGACAGGGAGGATTGGAAGAACTGTTTTAAAGGATCTGTCCGGATTTGGCTGTAAGCTGATTGCCTATGATCTGTATGAGAGTGAGGAGGTAAAAGCAGCCGGAGTCCCATATGTTTCACTGGAGGAAATGTGGAAGCAGGCAGATGTAATCACACTTCATGCACCTCTTACAGATGAAAATTACCACATGATTAATCAGGAAGCAATTTCCAAAATGAAAGATGGTGTCATGATTATAAACACAGCCAGAGGTGGATTGATTGATTCGGAGGCCCTGATTGCCGGAATTGAAAACGGAAAAATTGGCGGGGCAGGACTGGATGTAGTGGAAAATGAGTTCGGTCTGTATTATTATGACCACAAATCTGATATACTGAATAACAGGGAACTGGCAATTTTAAGGGGTTTTCCCAATGTGACGGTGAGCCATCATATGGCTTTTTATACGGACGATTGTGTGGAAACGGTAGTAAGAGACTCCTTGCTGGGATGTAAGTACTTTGTGGAAGGACAGGAGAATCCCTGGGAGGTAAAGTAATTGCGAAATTTTAAGATGATCCTTCAATATGAGGGAACCAGGTATCAGGGATGGCAGAAGCAGGAGAGCACGGAAAATACCATTCAGGGGAAGCTGGAAGCCTTACTTTCCAAAATGACAGGAAATAGAGTTGAGGTTCAGGGATCAGGTCGGACGGATGCCGGAGTGCATGCACTTGGACAGGTTGCTAATTTTCATGCAGATACACAGATGAAGGCAGAAGAAATCATGGATTACATGAATTTTTATCTTCCCGAGGATATTGCAGTGATTTCTTTAATTGAGGTGCCGGAGCGATTTCACAGCAGGCTCAATGCGAAAGGGAAAACCTATTGTTATCGGGTAATCAATTCTCCGTTACCTCATGTTTTTGACAGAAGATATACGCATATGGTGGAAGAAAAACTGGATGTGGAAGCCATGAGAAGGGCAGCGGATATTCTCACAGGCACCCATGACTTCAAGGCGTTTACATCCAATAAGAGAAGCAAAAAATCTACTGTTCGCACCATTTATGAAATACAGGTAGAGAAGATGCCCAGCGTATCTATGGGATCAGGAGATAGAAAGGACGAGATTCGTTTTACTTACAGCGGAAACGGATTTTTATATCACATGGTCAGAATTATAACAGGAACACTGTTGGAGGTTGGGACACATAAGAGAATGCCTGAAGAAATTGCGGAAATACTGGCATCCGGACAGAGAGAAAATGCCGGAGAACTGGCGCCTGCAAAAGGACTCACTTTAATGGAGGTTCGTTATTAGTGGACAAAAAGCAGATCCATAAGAAATATTTCAGGATTATCTTTTTCATTTATCTGCTGATAGTGATTAAGGTCATTATTTTCAAATATCCCATGGAACAACTAAGAAGCATTGCGTCTTCATGGGATAAAAAAGTCATTTTAGAGGGTTTAGATACGGCTAATTTTACACTGTTTAAGACCATACGAATGTACATTGATTATTCTTATATGCTTAACAGCTTTGAAAATCTGGTGGGAAATGTTGTTGTCTTTATTCCTTTTGGCTTTTTGTTTCCTTATGTGCTTGAGGGAGGAAAGAACTTTCTGGTAATGTTGTTGCATGCCCTTGTATTGATTATTGGGATAGAAGTGTTTCAGCTATTTAGCGCCTTTGGCGCCTTTGATGTAGATGATATCTTATTAAACAGTCTTGGAGTGATATTGGGCTATATTGTTTATCGCAGCTTTGAGACCATGAAAAGTGATAAGGACAGAGAGGAGAAATTAAAATGACAGAGTTTTTAAAGGGATTGAAGGCAAACTATACGATGTCGGCTATACTGAGTATCATTATGGGGCTGGTGCTCTTAATCTGGCCCGGTACAACAACCCAGATTGTGTGTACTATGCTGGGAATTGTTTTGCTGTCTTATGGAATCATCCAGATTGTAATGTTCCTTTGGACCAGAGAAAAGACTGTCTTTTCACAGGGAATATTGCTTTTGGGAATTATCTTCGCAGTTATAGGTGCATGGATTATATTAAAACCTGAAATGATTATTATGGCGGTGCCTGTGATTGTAGGAATTTTGATTATTATTCATGGTTTACATAATATTATTCAAGCGGTCGATTTAAAGAGGGAAGGATATGAGAAGTGGTGGCTGGCACTTTTGTTTGGTGTTTTGACAGTATTATTTGGTGCCCTGTTAATTTATAATCCTTTTGGTGCAGTAGAAGTTGTGGTCAGAATGATAGGTATTTTTATGATTTATGATGGAGTTTCAGATATCTGGATTATATCAAGGCTTTCCAAAATCAGAAAAATCAAGGAGAAGATTGTGGATGCTGAATTTATTGATGTGGAAGATATCCCATAAAGTCATTGAATATCGGCACGCAGGATGTTATAATATATAAAGAATGTTGGAGAAGAAAGGAGTAGTCATGCAGGTCGGAGCATTAGGTTTTAAACCATATATTTATAATACAAATGTTATGAGTGGCAACAGCCTTTCTAAGGTTTCATCTGTAGAAAAGGACTTACTGGCAAGTAAGACGGACTATTCCTCTTTGACAGATGAGAGCTTAAATGAAAATCCGCTTAGAAGAGGACAGACAGCAAATTTTGTGGATATTCTAGGCATGCAGATGCAGATGAGCAGGCTAAATGCTTCCAGGATCATGAAACCGGAGGAAGAAATGCAGGGACTTAGTGAAGCTGCGAATGACATGGTAGTAGGCGATTCATCACAGATGACAGAAGATGAGACAGCCATAAATGGCACTATGGTAAATGGCAGTGCGATGAGCATGAGTCCGGAAACTGTGGCAAAAGATTTCCAGCCGGTAAGTGGTGTAGAGGAAATGCAGAATATGCAGACAGACAGAAACCTGTTTCAGATGCAGCGTGCTGCAATGGCATATCAGGCAGCATTTGTCTGATGCCTGTGAGGAAAATCTTCCTTGACAAATAATCTAAGCACTAATAAGATGAAAACAGTCATAGATGAAAAGGCTATGAAAAAGAGGAGTACACATCTTTGCCCTTGTAGAGAAAAAACCCGGTATTGATTTCGAAAGTGATACTGTGCTGAAAGGTTTTAAGGAGTGGAATGTGGAAGGTAGCTTTGGAGCCGGAGAGCTGAACGCATATAAAGTAAGTTCTCACGTTTTATCCACGTTACAGGATATGATTTTGATAGAATCACTGAGCGATAAATAAAGGTGGTACCGCGTGAATACGCCCTTTGCAGACCAAACATCTGCAGAGGGCATTTTATATTTTTGTCAGGAAATGAAGAAGGAGAATGATTATGAGCAAAGAACTTGCTAAAACCTATGATCCCAAAGGGATTGAAGACAGACTTTATCAGAAGTGGCTTGATAAGAAATACTTCCATGCAGAGGTAGATCATTCCAAGACACCTTTTACGATTGTAATTCCACCCCCAAATATTACGGGACAGCTCCATATGGGACATGCATTGGATAACACAATGCAGGACATTTTGATCCGTTTCAAGAGAATGCAGGGTTACAACGCACTTTGGCAGCCTGGAACAGACCATGCAAGTATTGCAACAGAGGTTAAGATTATTGAAAAGTTAAAGGAAGAGGGTATCAGCAAGGAAGACCTTGGACGTGAGGGATTTCTTGAGAGAGCATGGGACTGGAAAAAGGAATACGGCGGACGTATTATCAGCCAGCTGAAGAAGCTGGGTTCATCCTGTGACTGGGACAGAGAACGCTTCACCATGGATGAGGGCTGTAACAAGGCGGTAACTGAAGTGTTCTGTAAGATGCATGAAAAAGGCTGGATTTACAAGGGAAGCCGCATTATCAACTGGTGTCCTGTATGTAATACTTCCATCTCCGATGCAGAGGTAGAGTATGCGGAGCAGGCAGGTCATTTCTGGCATATCAAATATCCGGTGATTGAGGATGACGGAACTGTCAGCACCACAAGATTTGTAGAGTTTGCAACCACCAGACCGGAGACTATGTTAGGCGATACCGCTGTAGCGGTTAATCCTGAGGATGACAGATATAAGGATATTGTAGGCAAGAAGCTGATGCTTCCTATCGTAAACAGAGAAATTCCGGTAGTAGCGGATGCTTATGTAGATATGGAATTTGGTACCGGTGTGGTTAAGATTACACCCGCCCATGACCCCAACGACTTTGAGGTTGGAAAGCGTCATAATCTGCCTGAAATCAACATCTTAAATGACGATGCAACCATCAATGAAAACGGCGGCAAATTCTGCGGCATGGACCGCTATGAGGCAAGAGAAGCCATTGTAAAGGAACTGGATGAAATGGGTCTTTTGGTTCGGATTGAGGATTATTCACACAATGTAGGAACTCATGACCGCTGCAAGACCACCATTGAGCCTATGATTAAGCAGCAGTGGTTTGTTAAGATGGATGAACTGATTAGGCCTGCGGTAGAGGCAGTTAAGAACGGGGATATCCAGTTAATACCCAAGCGCATGGAGAAAACCTATTTTAACTGGACAGACAATATCCGTGACTGGTGTATCTCCAGACAGCTCTGGTGGGGACACAGGATTCCAGCCTACTATTGTGATAAATGCAAAGAAGTGGTAGTAAGCGCCAGCGAACCTGCTAAGTGCCCGAAATGTGGTCATGACCACTTTACACAGGACCCGGATACGCTGGATACTTGGTTTTCTTCTGCTCTGTGGCCTTTTTCAACCTTGGGATGGCCGGAGCAGACGGAGGATTTGAAGTATTTCTATCCTACAGATGTGCTGGTAACAGGGTACGACATTATCTTCTTCTGGGTAATCAGAATGATTTTCTCTGGTTTTGAACAGATGGGAGAAAAGCCCTTTAAGACTGTATTATTCCATGGACTTGTAAGAGACTCACAGGGACGCAAGATGAGCAAATCCCTTGGAAATGGTATTGATCCGCTGGAAATCATTGACCAGTATGGTGCAGATGCACTTCGTCTTACTCTGATTACAGGAAATGCACCTGGAAACGATATGCGTTTCTACTATGAGAGGGTTGAAGCAAGCAGAAACTTTGCAAATAAAATTTGGAATGCGTCCAGATTTATTATGATGAATATGGACAGCGATGAGAGTCTGGCTTCCCAGCTTGAGAATGCAGTATTTGACCAGCTTGCACTTGAACCTGTTGATAAGTGGATTTTATCCAAATTAAATACCTTGATTAAGGATGTTACTGACAACATGGAAAGCTTTGAACTGGGAATTGCAGTTCAGAAGGTTTATGACTTTATCTGGGATGAATTTTGCGACTGGTACATTGAGATGGTTAAGCCAAGGCTTTATAATTCCGATAACAAGGAGAGCAAAAAGGCAGCTCTTTGGACCTTAAAGAATGTATTGATTGATGCGTTAAAGTTGCTTCATCCTTATATGCCGTTTATTACAGAAGAAATTTTCTGTACGCTCCAGTCTGCCGAGGAATCTATTATGATTTCCAAATGGCCGGAATATAGCAAGAAGTGGAGCTTCGAGAAAGAGGAGAAGGACATTGAAATCATCAAGGAAGCGGTAAGAGGAATCAGAAATATCCGCACAGAGATGAACGTGGCGCCCAGCAGAAAGGCACAGGTATTTGTAGTCAGCGAGAATGAAGATATCCTGACAGCTTTTACAGAGGGTAAGCTGTTCTTTCAGTCCCTTGCCTATGCATCAGAGGTATTGATTCAGAAGGACAAGGCAGGAATTGCAGAGGATGCAGTATCCGTAGTGATTGCAAATGCTACCTTGTATATTCCTTTTGCAGAGCTGGTTGACATCAGTCAGGAAATTGAACGTCTGCAGAAGGAAGAAAAGCGACTTACAGGTGAGCTTAATCGTGTAAACGGAATGCTTAACAATGAGAAGTTCATGTCCAAGGCTCCTGAGGCAAAGATTGCAGAGGAAAGAGAAAAGCTTGAAAAGTATACACAGATGATGGAACAGGTAAAGAGTCGTCTTGCACAGCTGCAGAAGTAGTATGGATTTTAACTGTTGGTTTAAAGAAGGGAGGGGATGTTATGAGTGGCCATAAACAATTCCTGTCAGAAGATGAGATTGCAGAACTTCGGAAAGAGATGGAAGAGTTTTATATTGAAAATGACGAGCATTCAGATGAGGGAAAACAGCTATCCGAGGATGGAGTATCTGAAAGCAAAATGTTAAAAGACATTGTTGATGAAGCCAATCTGGCTTCCCTCACTATAGAGGAAAATGGATCCTATGTAAAGATTGCAGAGGATGATATGTGCGCATGGCTTTATCTGATGCCACCCAGTACAGGAAAAGAGGATTATACCAAGGAAGAATTACTGGAATTTCTTAAAAAGAATGGTATAAAGAACGGGTATCATCAGTCTAATCTGGCAGCCATGGTAAAAAAACATGTCTATGAGCGGGAAATAATTGTTGCGCAGGGAGAGCCTGCTATAGATGGTCATGACGGGTTTTATGAGTACAAATTTGACCCCGAGCATTATAAATCACCCAAGGTTCTGGCAAATGGTAATGTGGATTATACCAGTATGAGTTCCCTTCAGAATGTGAGAAAAGGAGATCTGGTTGCAGTCTATCATCATGCCAAGATAGGGAAGGATGGATATGATGTCAGAGGAAGGATTCTTTTGGCCAAAAAGGCAAAGGAAATTTCTCCTTTAAAAGGACAGGCAGTTTATACAGAAGAAAATCCAGATATTTATCTTGCTGCAAAGGATGGAAAAATTGAGCTGAAGGATGGCAGGATTGATATTCAGACTGTGCATGAAATTAATGGTGACGTCACCCTGATTACAGGGAAAATAGAATTTTATGGTGATATTGTGATTACCGGCAATGTGGAGGCAGGTGTGGTAATCAGGGCCGGAAGAAATATTGAAATCAGAGGAACTGTGGAAGCGGTTAATCTGTTTGCTGGTGGAGACATTATTTTGAGCCGTGGTATTCAGGGGGCACAGAGAGCGAAGATATCAGCAAGAGGAAATGTGCTTGCAGATTTTATTGAGCATACAGTAGTAATGGCAGGAGGAGACGTACGGGCAAATACGATTTTAAATTCTAGAATTTCGGCTGATGGAAATGTGCTCCTTACAGGAAATAAGGGCACAATTATCGGAGGCTATACACATGCAATGATGGGAATTACAGCAATAGAAATTGGAAATGAGGTGGAGATGCGGACGGTGATTCATGTAGGTTGCGAAAAGGAAACATACACGAAGCTGCAGCAGGCAAAGTCCAGAGAAAAGGAACAGAATAAAGAATTAAAGGAGCTTTCTGAGAAAGCATCAGAACTGATTGCTAAAAGAAAAGCATTGCATGGAAATATGCCGGGGAAGTTTGAAAAGGAAGTCGAGGAGGTCGAGGAAAGACTGATTGCCTTAAAGTCAGAAATGGAAGAGGAAAGGCAGCAGATTATAAAACTGGAGAAGCTCATCGCAAAAGGTCAGGGAGCAGAAATAAATGTGAATGGAAATATTTACAGAGGTGCAGTAGTAGGTCTGGGACAGGTGCAGATGCCAATTGAACACACCACCTGCTACATGAAATACTTCCAGCATGGAGGTATGATTGAAACCAACGTAATTGCATATTCATAGTCCGGATAGAAATAAAAGGAATGTCATGATCACATATAAAGAAGCGGAAGAGTATATTGCTGAAATACCGAAGTTTGCAGGAAAAAATACGTTGCAGGATACGGAGAAAATGTTAAAGCTCCTTACCGGTGACTTAAAGAGCAAAATTGTCCATGTGGCAGGCACAAACGGAAAAGGATCTGTTTGTGCTTATTTGCGTTCCATTCTTCTGGAGGGTGGATGTAGTGTGGGAATGTTTATTTCGCCACATTTGGAAACTATTCGTGAAAGGATATGTTTTGGGACAGAGCTGATATCTGAGGAAGCATTTGTGGATGTGTTTGAAAAAGTAAAAGAGGCTTCTATTTCAGGGAAAAAGATGGGGCTGAATCATCCCTCCTATTTTGAATTCCTGTTTTTAATGGCAATGTGTTATTTTGGAGAAAAAAATCCCGATTATATTATCCTGGAGACCGGGTTAGGAGGAAGATTGGATGCCACCAACTGTATCAGACCGGATTTGTGCGTGATCACGGAAATCGGATATGATCATATGCAGTATTTGGGGGATACCCTTGAACAGATTGCCTCCGAAAAAGCGGGAATCATCAAGCCCGGCGTTCCGGTTGTTTTTGTCGATAAGAGAGGAACCATCACAGAGGTTTTGGCAGAATATGCCAAAGAAGCAGAGAGCCCGGCGATTATAATCAAAAAAGATGATATTTTGAATGTGAATATGAATAATAAAAGCATTGATTTTTCACTTCATACTGGTTATTATAATTATGTTGATCTTTCTTTAAATACAACAGCATTGTACCAGACTGAGAATGCCGCATTGGCAGTTTGTGCGGCAGAATTGCTTGAAGATGACAGAATTACAAAGGACATTGTGAGGAAAGGTCTGCGGGCAGCCTACTGGCCGGGAAGGATGGAAGAAATTCTGCCGGGAATTTATCTAGATGGTGCCCACAATGAAGATGGCATAGCAGCATTTTTAGGTACTGTTCAAAACAATACCTGCCAGGGAAGAAAACTTTTGTTGTTTGGTGTTGTGGAAGATAAGCGTTATGAAGCAATGATTCAGCAGATTGCAGATGCAATGCTGTTTGATAAAATAGCCGTAACGGTTTTGGAGACAGAGAGAAGCGCTTCTGCAGACCATCTGAAGGAAGCATGGGGAAAATACGGGCAGGTTCATTGCAGTTTTTTTGATAATGTAAAAGAAGCTTATCTGTGCCTTTGTGCAGATAGAAAAAGTCAGGATGTGATTTATATTGTCGGGTCATTATATTTGATTGGACAAATAAAGTCACTGATGAGGAGAATGCAGGATGATTGATTTTGAGGAAGAATTGAAGAAGTTTCATCCCAGCCTTGAAGTTGAGGATGCAGAAGAAGCCATATATAATCAGGACTTGACGGATATGGCTGATATACTGATTAAAATGGTGGAAAAGAATAAGACTGAAGAATAAGGAGTGACGGCATGGTTTGTTATAATTGCGGATGCCGTTTGTCAGAACACGATTTTTGTACGGGCTGTGGAGTGGATGTATCGTTATACAAGAAAATTATATTCATGTCCAACCGTTTTTATAATGACGGGCTGGAAAAGGCCACGGTAAGGGATTTATCCGGAGCAATTGTCAGTTTGCGGCAAAGCTTAAAATTAAATAAAAATAATATAGATGCAAGGAACCTTTTGGGCCTTGTATATTTTGAAATGGGCGAGGTTGTCGATGCATTAAGTCAATGGGTAATCAGTAAGAATCTGCGCCCCAAAAAGAATATTGCAGATGACTATATTGATATGATACAGACCAATCAGGCAAGATTGGATGCAATCAATCAAACAATTAAGAAATACAATCAGGCATTACTCTATTGTTATCAGGACAGTCAGGATCTGGCAGTGATACAGTTGAAGAAGGTGCTTTCCTATAATCCTAAATATGTGAGCGCCCATCAGCTGCTTGCGCTTCTCTACATTAACGCTGAGGAGTGGGAGAAGGCACAGAGAGAGTTGAATAAGTGCTGCCAGATTGATACCAATAATACCACAACCCTTCGTTATTTGAAGGAAGTTGAGCATATGCTGATGCCGGAAGAGGGAGCTAAGAACACATCAAAGAAAAAATCCTCATCGGAGAGTGTAGTGCGGTATCAAAGCGGTAATGAAACCATTATCCAACCGGTCAACATGAAGGAAACGAAAGGCGTTTCTTCCCTGCTTAATCTTGGGCTGGGTGTTATTATTGGTGTAGCAATCGCCAGCTTTCTGATATTGCCGGGGCGGATTCAAAGCGCTAAAGCAGAAATTAATAATGAGCTTCGAGCAGTCAGTGAGCAATCAGACGCAAAGACGGCGACGATTGATGAACTTGAGCAGAAGGTGCAGAAGCTGACAGAAGAGAATAGTGGATTAAAAGAGGAGCTTTCCTCTTATCAGGGAAGTGACGGTACAGTTAAGGCAACTGACGGTCTTATGCTGGCAGTCAGCGCATATATGAAAGATCCCGAGGATATAGAGACCATTGCAAAGTATATGGAAGCCCTGGATGAGGGAGAAGCGGAAACACAGCACACAGAGGCATTTACAGTTCTGTATGATAAACTTATGGAGCTTGTGGGAACTCAGTTGGTGGAATTTTACTATAATGCCGGTTATGCAAGCTACCGGGCAGAGGCTTATGAGGAGGCAATTCCTAATCTGCTTCGTGCATATCAGTACGATAATACCAATGGTGATGCACTGTTTTATCTGGGCATCTGCTATCAGAGAAGTGGTGATGAGACTAAGGCAAAGGAAGCCTATGCAATGGTTATTGATGACTTCCCGGGAACAGAGATTGCGAATCGCTCAGAAACCTATCTTGCTGAAATTAATAATGCAGAATAACCTGTCATATACAGGGAACTAAAATTGAATGAAGGTAATACGAAAGAGAACATACAGGAGTATGTTCTCTTTTTTCTATCTTGCATTTTAGGAAAGGGGAAAAAAGATGGAAGACAATTTTAAGGTAATTGACAATTACCTGATGGTGAAAATGCCAGAGGAGGTGGATCATCATAAAGCAGTTTACATAAGTAAAACAGCAGACCAATATATTATGCAGGAGGGAGTTGGAAATGTGGTGTTTGATTTTGAGGATACTCGTTTTATGGACAGCTCCGGAATCGGAATTATCATAGGAAGATATAAAAAAATATCTTACTTTGGAGGAAAAGTATTTGCGGTTAATACAGATATGCGCATTAGAAGGACTCTGATGATATGCGGTTTACATAAAGTTATAGAAATTATGGAATAAAAGTGTACGAAAACAAAATCTATAGGAGTGTGAAAGGAAATTAATATGGAAACAGGACAGAAAATGCAATGCAGGATAAAAAATGAGATGCAGCTTACCTTTGATGCGATTTCGGTAAATGAGGCATTTGCAAGAATTGCGGTGGCAGCTTTTGTTACTCCTTTAAATCCAACAGTTGAGGAATTTTCAGATATTAAGACAGCAGTTTCTGAAGCAGTTACCAATGCCATTATCCATGGCTATGATGAAGAGTTTGTGAAAGCAGAGGGAGCAGAAGGAGAAAACAAGGTATATTTACACTGCATGATTGTGGATGATGTGCTTCAGGTAGAGGTTAGGGATACTGGGAAGGGCATTGATGATATAGAGAGAGCAATGGAACCGTTGTTTACCACTAAGCCAGAGCTTGACCGCTCAGGAATGGGTTTTGCTTTTATGGAGGCTTTTATGGATGACTTAGAGGTGCAGTCGGAGCCCGGAAAGGGAACCATCGTACAAATGAAAAAAAAGCTTGGAACGATGTCATGGATTGGAAAAGAGGAGTAATCTATGACAGAAAATTCAGTACTGATCGAAAGAGCACAGGCAGGAGAAAAGGAAGCAAGAGAGGTACTGGTGGAGCAGAATTTAGGCTTGGTCCGCCATATTGTGAAGCGGTTTTCGGGCAGAGGTCATGAGACGGAGGATCTGTTCCAGATTGGTGTAATTGGGCTGATGAAGGCAATCGATAAATTTGATACTGGATATGATGTGAAGTTTTCTACTTATGCAGTTCCGCTGATTACCGGAGAAATCAAACGGTTTATCCGGGATGATGGGATGGTAAAGGTATCCAGGACTTTGAAAGAGAATGGTATACGGGTCAAATATGCGCGGGAACGTTTGGGAACTTCTTTGGGAAGGGAGCCGACTATGGAAGAGATTGCAAGGGAAGCTACACTTACTGTTGAAGAGGTGGTACTTGCAATGGAAGCAAATGTGCAGGTGGAATCTATTTACAAGTCAGTTTATCAGAATGATGGCAACGAAATTTTTATGGTAGATCAGCTTGCAGATGATAAGCGGGATGAGCAGGAAAATGTGTTAAATCATCTGGTGGTCAGCCAGTTGTTGGGTGAGTTGCCTCAAAAGGAACAGACGTTGATTAGATTACGCTATTATCAGGATAAGACTCAGACAGAGGTGGCTAAGGTGCTTGGTATCAGTCAGGTGCAGGTCAGTCGTATGGAAAAGAAAATATTGCTAAGCATGCGGTGCAGAATGGCAGGTGAAAAAAACTTGTAAAAGCAGTTGGTATCTGCTAAAATTCCAATAGATACCACAATAGAGCTTTTATTAGTTTTATGGTCGGAGAAATTATGTTAAAGATACTATATTTTGATGTATGCGCGATCATTGTATTGATAATTCTTTTGGCGTCACTGTATTTCCGTAATATGATAAGCGGAAGAACAAATAAAATTCTGGCATTACTTTTGGTCGATATACTGGTTTCCACAATTTTAGATTGTTGGGCAGAGGCATATACAATCTGGCTGCCAGCAAAAGAATCAAATATCTGGTTTCGTGAACTGCTGTTTTCAGCTTACTTTTTATTTCGAAATCTGACTACGCCACTCTATCAGCTGTTTATATGTGCAATTACGGATACCTGGCATATTCTTGTTAAGAACAAATGGTTGAAATTGATGCTCATCACCCCTTATCTGGTGGTCTGTGGTCTATTGTTCACCAATCCATTTCATCATATGGTATTTTACATTAACGAGAACCTCATTTATACAAGAGGACCGTTGATTTATGTGCTGTATGCAATCGCTTTCTTTTATTTTTTGTATGGAACGGTTTACCTCTTTACCTACAAAAAGCTGCTGACTGTGGACAAGTTTATTGCTTCAATCATCATGTACCCGCTTAATATTGTTGCAGTTCTTATTCAGCTGTTCTTTCCAGGATGTATGGTGGAAATGTTTATGACTTCGTTAACGATGCTCTTGATTACGCTTGTTGTACAGCGCCCTGAGGAGACAATCAATCCGGTACTGGGTGTGCGTAGCTATATTGCTTATACTTTGGATATGAAAAAGGTATTTTATCTTCACAAGCCAGTGCAGATCATTTTTGTAAAGCTGGTAAATTACCGTGCACTTTTTTCACTTCTGGAATTTGACGTCGGCAATCAGCTGTTGAAAAGGACTGTGGCAGGTATGATGTCGTGCTATGGTACAGAGCATCTTCCGATTGATCTGTATTATTTGGAAAATGGTCTGTTTGCTCTTGTGACGGAGAAAGATCAGACTGATAAATTGAAGGCGGTAGCAGAACGGATTGCTGTGATGCTGACAAAGTCAATCAAGATGGAACAGCAGGATATTGAACTTCAACTGGAACCCTGTATCTGTATCTTGAGATGTCCCCAGGATATCAAGAGTTATGACAGTCTGTTATCATTTGGAAACTCGTTTTACACATATCTTCCAGCAGGCAACATTGTCAATGATATGATGGAGGCAAATGGACAGCGTCTGTTCCAGCTGCGGAATGATATTGACAGCATTCTCACCAATGCCATTGCAGATAGACGTTTTCAGATGTATTACCAGCCGATTTATTCCATTAAGGAGCAGAAATTTCTGTCTGCGGAGGCTTTAATCCGTTTGTATGATGATACTTATGGGTTTATTTCGCCGGAGCTGTTTATTACCGCGGCAGAAAGGAACGGAACCATTTTGCAGATTGGAGATTTTGTACTGGAAGATGTCTGTCGTTTTCTTGAAAAATGCAGAAATGATGGACTGCCGATTGAATACATTGAAATTAATCTGTCAATGAAACAGTGCATGCAAAAGAATCTGCTGGATAAGGTACAATATTATTTAGAAAAGTACCATTTAAAACCGGGACAGATTAATTTGGAGATTACAGAAACAGCGGCTAATACAGCACAGGATATTGTAGAAGAAAACATACAGAAGCTTACGGAGATGGGAATTTCCTTTTCTCTTGATGATTATGGGACAGGCTATTCCAATATCAGCAGGATTATGTCCCTCCCGTTTCGTATTGTCAAGCTGGATAAAAGCCTTGCAGACAAGGTGGATGACAGCAGAATGAAAATTTTGTTAAAAAATACAATTCGAATGTTAAAGGAAACCGGAATGGAAATTGTGGTGGAGGGTGTGGAAACAAAAGAAAGTATGCAGAAATTCGCGGATTTGGAGTGCGATTTTATTCAGGGCTATTTCTTTTCAAGGCCATTGCCTGAGCAGGAATTTGTGAAGTTTATACGTGAGTCATCAATAAGCAGATAAGAGGATTTTGATAAAAGCATTAGTGCTGAGTCTGAGGGGGACAAAGGATATGAGCATACAGTTTCAGCTATGTGGTTTATTTATATTGGTTTTACTGCTTATCTTCTATAAAAGTCATAGAACCTTGCAGTTATATAAAGAAAAGGTATTCTATGCAGTGTTGTGCATTATAATAACAAGCTTGACTTTGGATATTTTGTCTCTCTATGCAATTGAATACAGGAATATTTTTCCATTATTCCTGGTGGAACTGGTATGTAAGTCTTATATTGTTACTTTGATATGGGGAGCGTGGTCTGCCCTCATATATGTTCTTACAGATCTTTTTTCGGAAAAAGAGCATAAAAAGAGAACACGTCAATTACTCATCCTTGTTTCCATTCAAAGTATAGTGATTTACTTCCTTCCAATTTATATATTTGCAGATGGAAATCAGTCATATACTTACGGACCGGCAGTTATATGTGTATATGTCTTTGTGGGGTTGTATATTATCTCGACTTTAGTTACTACCTGTGCGTTTTACAAAAGACTAAATCCAAGAAGAGCATTTGCAACAATTCTCTGGATGGTGATATGGATGTCAAGTGCGATTATTCAGTTCTTCAACAGTGCACTTCTGATTGTGGGATTTGCCAGTGCAGTAGGAGTTTTAATTTTATTTGTGATTATTGAAAATCCCGATGCAAATCTTGATCGCAGATTAGGATGCTTTAATTCCTATGCTTTGACGGAATACATAAAGCAGCTGATTGAAGGGAAAAAAGAATTTGTCGTTCTGGAAATATCATTTGAAAAGACCAGCCTGCTGGAAGAACAGGGGATGGATGCAGAGGAGGTAATGCGAAAAATCCTTCATTTATTGAGTCAGTATAATGATATTCTGGTATTTAAAAATATTAACCTGGGACTTGTACTAATCAGCCAAAAGGCAGATAGGCTTGAGACCGCAGGAAAGGCAGTAATAGATAGCTTTGCTGATTTTGAGGCTTTTGGTAAAGAGGTAATGTTCATTTTGGCTATGCAGACAGAGGCATTCTCGGATATAGATGAGCTGTTCCATTTCCTGTCGTTTGTCCGCACAGAGAATGAAAATGTAAAAGGGCGGGTGATTCTTGCTGATCAGGATATGATTACCAAATATAAGGAACAATATCTGGTAGAGCGGGAAATTACGGATGCATTATCAGAAGACCGTGTAGAAGTTTTTTTGCAACCTATTTATTCTAATCGGGAAAATGGTTTTACGTCTGCGGAGGCACTTGTACGAATTAGAAAAAGAGACGGAGGTTTATTGTCACCCGGAATCTTTATCCCTGTTGCAGAAGATAATGGACAGATATTGGAGCTGGGAGAGAGAGTTTTTGAAAAGGTCTGTGATTTTCTCCAAAATACAGATGTTGTAAAACTGGGTATTCATTATATAGAAATAAATCTTTCAGTTATTCAATGTGAAAAGAAGGATTTGGCAGAAAGATTGACTACTATTATTGAGAGATATGGTGTCGATCCTAAACTAATTAATCTTGAGATTACAGAAACTGCTTCCATAAGTGCCAGAACAATTCTGTTGGAAAATATGAAGAAGCTAATAGAAGCAGGATTTTCATTCTCGCTGGATGATTTTGGAAAAGGGGAATCAAATCTCATGTATATGGTGGAAATGCCGGTTTCCATTGTAAAGCTGGATTATGATATGTCCAAGGCATTCTTTAAATCCTCTAAGGCAAAGCATGTTGTCAGAGCAGTTGTAAACATGGCACATGGCATGGACTTGAAACTGGTGGCAGAGGGGATTGAAACAGAAGATGAAAAGAACGATATGTATAGGGAAGGCATCGATTATATACAAGGATTTTACTATTCAAAACCGCTTCCTATGAAAGAATTTATGGAATTTATTCAAAAGAATAGATTAATGGTTCAATAACTTACAGAACTCCCATTCCGTTGAATCTTGCAATGGATAGGAGTTCTTTTTCAGTTGACATAATTATTTTTTTGCTGTAAGTTATATTATGTAAACAAATGCTTAAATGATTTACAGGAGTACATATGATAAAGAAAAGGTGCTTTTTTGCATTATTATTGAGTATTTTTATGTTTCTGCAGACTGGGATGAGCGTCATGGCAGAGGAAGCAGAAACGATACAATCGAATGAACCACAGGAAGGTTTTAAGGACGTGGAAGAGCCGGACGAGGATCTTGAAATGCAGGAATATCTGGAAGAAGCTCAGGAAGCTCTGGCTCAGATTACCGGTCAGGAATCCGTGATGGCACTGGTCTATCTAAGCGATACTTATCCAGTGAGAAAGGAACCTGACCATAATGGTGAGACTGTGATAACAGTAGAGTCAGGAATTACCGTTTTGATTGAAGGGGTAGGGCTGGATACGGATTATAATGTCTGGTATCAGGTATCTCTTGAGAATAATGGAAATACTTATACTGGCTATGTGGAAAGAAACAATCTGGCATATTCGAATGAAGTGTTTATTGAGTGGGAAAATCAATATTTTCCACAAATTGCCACATTTGCCTTGGAAAGAGGCGGTTATGCGGATATCGAGCAGTTCCCTGAGTCCTATCAGGACAAGCTGATGCAGTTAAAATTGGCACATCCTAACTGGATATTTGTAAGACAAAATACAGGGCTTGATTGGCAGAGCGTAGTAAGAAATGAAAACTATAAGGACAGGAATCTGATTAGCAGCAAGATGGATGCAGCCTACCGCGGTGAATATTATGGGCAAAGTTGGTATTATGCTTCCAAAGCAGCGGTGGAATATTACCTGGATCCGAGAAATTTTCTGGATGAAACCAGAATTTTTCAGTTTGAGCAACTGACCTATAATCCTTCTTATCATTCTAAAGCGGCAGTACAGAATATCTTAAACAATACCTTTATGAAGGGGGAACTTCCAAAATCGGATATGAGCTATGCGGATGCTTTTTTTGAGATAGGCGTTTTTCATAAGGTAAGTCCCTTTCATTTGGCATGTCGTGTTTATCAGGAACAGGGTGATGGAAAATCCGCATTAATTTCAGGAAGCTATGCGGGATATGAAGGATATTATAATTATTTTAATATCGGTGCATCAGGAAGTACGAATAAGCAGGTCGTTGAGTCCGGTTTGGCTAAAGCGGTTTCTTTAGGATGGAATACGCCTTATGCATCTCTGAAGGGCGGAGCTGGAATTCTGTCCCAAAACTATATTCTGCGAGGACAGGATACCTTGTATCTTCAGAAATTTGATGTAGATGCAAGTGACGGAACGCTTTATACGCATCAATATATGCAGAATATCATGGCACCTTATTCGGAATCCAGCATGGTAAAGAGTGCATATGCAAGAACGGGAGCGCTGGACAATCCCTTTGTGTTTAAGATACCGGTATATAACAATATGCCATCGGTTGCCTGTCCAGTGCCCACAGCGACAGCGACACCCACGGCAACACCGACAGCGACACCCACGGCAACACCGACAGCGACACCCACAGCGACACCTACAGCGACACCCACAGCGACACCCACAGCGACACCTACGGCAACGCCCACAGCAACGCCTACAGTGAAGCCAACGGCAACGCCCACGGCGAAGCCCACAGCAACACCTACAGTGAAGCCAACGGCAACGCCCACGGTGAAGCCCACAGCCAAGCCTACAGTGAAGCCCACAGTGGCACCTACGGCAACGCCCACAGTGAAGCCAACGGCGGCACCGACAGCAACGCCCACAGCCAAGCCTACAGTGATACCCACAGCTAAGCCCACAGTGAAGCCAACAGTGGCACCTACGGCAACGCCCACAGCCAAGCCAACGGCGGCACCGACAGCAACGCCCACAGCTAAGCCAACAGCAGCACCGACAGCAACGCCCACAGCTAAGCCAACAGCAGCACCGACAGCAACGCCCACAGCTAAGCCAACAGCAGTACCTACGGCAGCACCTACAGTGAAGCCTGCGGATATACCGGTAGTAACACTGGCAGAAGCAGCAGATGAACCAGCGACCAAACCCACAGCGGAACCTACGGCAAAGCCAATGACTGAACCCACAGTACAACCCACGATGGCTCCTGCAGCTCCTTTGACAGCAGCAACAGCCGAACCGACTCCTGTGAATGTGGATGAAAATACCAATTCAGTGGGAGTAACAGTTGTGGCAACAACACCTAAGCCTCAGACTGCTCCGGAAGAGGATGCGCTTGTTATGGATATGAGCAAAACTGGTATGATTTATGCACAGACGCTGGAGCAGATTAAGGAGCAGGGAAGAAAAGTAGTCCTTGAAATGAATGATCAGGTTAGCTGGTCGATAGATGGAAGCACGATAGAAAATGACAACTTGGAAAATATCAATCTCGAGGTAGAGCTTGGGAATAGTCAGATTCCTGAACGTAAGCTGGAAATTCTGACAGAAGGTGAAATATATGTTGAATTATCATTAGCACATAATGGAGAGTTTGGCTTTACGGCAGTTCTTTCTGTTGAATTAAAGGAGGCACAGCCGGGACAGTATGCAAATCTATTCTATTACAATGAAGAAACAGGTGAGTTTGAATTTATGTGTGCATCTTTGGTAAGTAGCACATGCAAGGCAGAGTTTGAATTCAAACATGCATCGGAGTATGTCATCATTATTAGTGATGATACAAAGGAAATGTTGGTAGAGGAAAAGGCTGAAGTTATGGCACAGGCTGAAGCGGAGGCAGTAGAAGCCATGGCTCAGGCGAAAGAAGAACTGCCAGCTAAAGAACCACGTAAGGCAGCAGGAGTTATAGCACTGATTCTTTTGGGAAGCATTGCAATTGTAATCGGCGTATATTTGATTTTACGAAGAAAGGATGATTAGGAGTATTTTGGAGTTTTGATGAACCCCTATCTACAGATGTTTGTCTATATTTAAGTTGTATCGGTACTCCCGTGGGGAATAGCCGAATTTCTCGCGGAATACCTTTCCGAAATAACTGCTGCTGTCAAAGCCGCAGGCATTTCCGATTTCGGTAATGGTAAGCCGGGTATGGGCTAGCAGATCACATGCCTTGCGAAGGCGGTAGTCCATCAGGTAAGTAAAGGGGGATTGTCCCAGAGTCTCGTTAAAACACCGACAACATTCCCTAACACTGATGAAGCTGGAGTCTGCAATCTGTTTTAAGGTAAGCTTTTCATGATAGTGAACCGCAATGAATTCCATCATGGTTTTGATGCGGTCACTGTGAGAGCTTGCCTTTTTTGTTTGATGTTGTTCTCTGGTCAGTAAATAAAAAGCTTTCCAGAGCTGTGTCATTTTCTCCAGGATATCAAGTTCATAGCCATCATATCCGGCAAGATAAATCTGATATGATTCTTCTAGAAGATCAATGAGAGCCTTGTGGTTCTGTCTAGAAGGATCCAGGCGAAACAGGTCAAAATCAGGATTTTCAATAATTGGATTGATATATTTGCGCATCAGAACGCTTTGGCTTTGTCCACCAATAAATTGAGGAAGAAAAATATGCTCCTCCTGTATACAGGGATCCTGTTCCTGGCATCGAGTCATATGGAGAATATTGGCATTGATAAAGCCACCTTCCCCTTCCTGAAAGAAATAGCTCCCACTGGGAAGATGGTATTCCAGACAGCCTCTGCGCATATAAAAGAATTCCACTTCATTGTGCCAGTGCCACGGAAAGGTACATTCCGGGTAGACATGAAGATCACACAGGTTGGCGATATACGGGAATTCCGGTGTAAGAGTAACTGTTTCCTCCAAGGTGGACTCATTAATTCGGATTTCATCTGGGGATTCCATAAATCAAATATTACCTCCAAATCAAGTGGCTGGCCATATAGTTATATTTTCTGACCGTTTTATGATAGAATAAGACCATCTGTATGCAATATTATTATACAAGCTTATGGAGAGAAATCAAGATTGCATGGGAGGAACTATCGTGAGTCTTTTATTAGCCATTATTTATCTTGCATTTATCAGTCTGGGACTGCCGGATGCGCTGCTTGGTTCTGCGTGGCCCGGCATGCAGGAACAGATGAACGTCCCGGTATCGTACGCCGGGATTATTACAATGATTATTTCAGCGGGAACAATTATTTCAAGCTTATTCAGCGACAGCATGACGAGAAGACTAGGAACAGGAAAGGTAACTGCACTCAGTACAGCTCTGACAGCGATTTCCCTTTTGGGCTTTTCAATGTCCAAATCGTTTATTATGCTTTGCATCATTGCACTGCCCTATGGGTTGGGGGCGGGAGCGGTGGATGCTGCATTGAATAATTATGTTGCACTTCATTATAAAGCTAGGCATATGAACTGGTTGCATAGCTTTTGGGGAGTGGGAGTTACCATAGGTCCTTATATTATGGGAGCCTGTCTGACAGGAGGATGGAGCTGGAACAGCGGGTATCTGATTGTTGGCATTATGCAGATGGTGTTGACTGCAGCATTGTTCTTATCACTGCCTCTTTGGAAAGAATCCGAAATTTCTACAGAAGGGGAGGCAGAGCAAAGTAGCATGAAAATGATGCAGCTGATTAAAATGCCGGGAGTCAAAGAAGTGCTCATAGCCTTTTTCTGCTATTGTGCGGTGGAACAGACCGCCGGGCTCTGGGGAGCAAGTTATATGGTAATGAACCGTGGTATGTCTGATGAAATTGCTGCCAAGTGGTCGGCACTATTTTACCTGGGGATTACCGTAGGCCGCTTTATCTGTGGCTTTATTTCCATGAAGCTGGACGATAAAACAATGATCCGTCTGGGTCAGAGGATCATTGTAGGTGGAATTATTCTGTTAATGCTGCCCTTGGGCAACCTGGTTATGTGTCTGGGATTTATTATGATTGGTCTGGGCTGTGCACCAATTTATCCCAGTATTATTCACTCAACACCGTCCAACTTTGGCGCAGGCGTTTCACAAGCGATGATTGGGATGCAGATGGCATGCGCTTATGTGGGCATCACGCTGATGCCGCCACTGTTTGGAGCGCTTGCGGAATGGGTGGGCATAGGGCTTTATCCCCTTTATCTGCTGCTTATCACCATTTTCATGATTCTGATGTTGGAAAAGCTGAATGGTATCATCAAGCGCAAACAGGAAGAAAAACCTCAGCAGTTATAAAGCTTTCTTTACAGAAATTGCTTTCATTGGGCACATTTCCTGACAACAGAAGCAGGAAATACATCCCTTTCTTTTGAACTTTGCTTTTTTGTTTTCAATATTAATGATATGCGCCGGACAGCTTTCGGCGCATTTTCCACATCCAACGCAGAGAGATGGGTTGAGCTGTGGATAGGATTTGAACAGCCGTGCTGCAAGCTTCGCAAATGGTTTCTTTAAAAAGTCAGGCATGACTCCTGAGAAGTCAAGTTTTTTGGTGTCAGGAACCTGAAAAGGTGTCAATCCTTCCGGAATTGGGTCACCTTTTAAGGTAATTTCATCCGGTTTGGCAAGTCCCATGTCAACTGCCTGGCGGATCATCTCTATTTCCATGGGGGCAAGTCCCATCAGCTTTGCCGCAAAGTAGTCCTGAGTGTAAAAGTCTCTTGCAGCCATAAGCAGATGAAGAGGATGTGAGGTGCCGCCGGTTGGACCGTTTCCTTCCATAGCGTCAATGGCATCTATGATAGTAAGCTGTGGATTCACGGTCTGTGCAAGCTCCAGCAGCATTCGGGAAAAATCCTTGAGCTCTGGCCAGCGATAGTGCAGCTGGGGTTTTTCAAGTCCCGGTATGGTTCCGAAGAGGTTTTTAATTCCGCCCGAATAACCGGTCATGGAGTGGGTTTTCAGCTTACAGATATTAATGACATAATCTGCATTCAAAATAGGGCTGATAATATGGAAAGAATGATTGGAAAAGCCAGCCTTACAGTTAATGGTCTGTGCAGAAAAATCCATATTAAGCTTTACTTCCGGCTCTAACTGTTTCATTCCGCAGATATGATAGACGCCCTTCATATATTCGGCATTGTATAACCCACCGGAACTCTCGGCAAGGATGATGTCGGTAATGCCATGCTCATTTAACCAGCGCACAACCGCCTTGATTACAAGTGGATGTGTAGTGACCGGAAATTCAGGACTCTTTGCCATCACAAGGTTGGGTTTTATTACTACCTTCAGGTCAGGACGCATGTCTTTGGCAATGTCTAGTGCCTCCATGGACTTGCAGATAGCGGGGTAAATCAGTTCTTCTTTATATTCTTGTACATAATGCAATGTCTGTATCATAATCATTCATTCCCTTCTGTTTCAGAGTATGTTCATTTTAACACTGAAATGATTTTTTTGGAAGATAGAGTTTTGCTGTTGCTGATTGCTTCTTTCAGGGAGTATAATGTTACAAATAAGGTGAAAAGGCATGAACAAAATAAGCTGTCAGGGAGAGAAGTGTTTTGAAAATAGATAGAGCAAGGGTTTTAAAGGCATTTGATGAATATGTGAGAAATTATGATAATCGGGATCAAAAGGTGCATCTTAAGATTGAGCATACCTACCGGGTAAGTGGGCTTTGTGAGCGAATAGCAGCTTCACTGAATTTAAGCCAGGAGGATGTAGAACTCTCATGGTTGCTTGGAATGCTTCATGACATAGGAAGGTTTGAGCAGCTGAAAAATTATGGAACCTTTATTGATTCCCAGTCCATTGACCATGCCATATATGGGGCACAGATCTTATTTGGACAGGGAAAAATAAGAGATTTTGTAAAAGAGGAAGAAGAGGATGGGCTTCTACAGACAGCAGTGACATTTCATAGTGCCTACAGGCTGTCGGAAAGTCTGGATCACAGAACAAGGATGTTTTGTAACATCTTGCGGGATGCCGATAAGATTGACATACTAAAGGCGAATGTGGATTGCCCGTTGGAAGAAATTTATAATGTGACAACCGAGGAACTTAGAAATTCTGTAATTAGTAAAGAGGTGATGAAAGCCTTCAGGGAGAAGCACGCAGTGTTGAAAAGCCTGAAAAAGACACCTGCAGATTGTGTGGTCAGTCTTATTTCGCTGGTTTATGAGCTGGTGTATCCGCTGAGTCTTGAGATTATAAAGGAACAGGGATATCTAAATCAGGTTATGGATTTTAAGTGGGATAATCCTGAAACCGTGAAACAGTTTCAGGAAATCCGAAGAATTATGACCGGCTATTTGGACAGAAGTTAAACAGGAAATTCTTTCAGAAATGAACGGAAATGAACTGATTGGAGAGGTTTAAAGGACTTTGACACGATAATGTCAGAGTCCTTTTTATTGTACATATCTTTCTTTATACTGAAATCATACAAAAGGGAACACAGTTTCAGGGAATGAGGAGGATGTAAACCATGAAGACAATAAAGAAAATTACAGGCACAACAGTTCTTACAATTATGCTGGTATTTGTGATAGCTTTTTGCATTTCAGGCACTGTACACAGTCAGAGTCAGGGAGAGTACAGAGCAGAGGCACGGTATTATCGTGAGCTTGAAAGAGAATATATACAAGAGCTTCGCTCGCTTTTGGAAGAAGATGGGTATCATAACAGTGGAATTACAATGAACTATATAATTAGTGAGGATGGCTCAAGGGAATACACGGTGATGATTCACCATCGAGGAATAGGCAGACTGGATGAAAGTGAGAAGGACATCTTACTTGCAGAATGCCAAAGAGTTGCATTTCCTGTAACGGGTTGCAATTTTTACCATAAATTTCTCGAAACAGATTTGTAAAAGAAGAATGACAATGTTCCGAACTGGGATTATAATTGGTATAGTTGTAAATTTCTAAAAATCGCAAAACTGCGAAAGATTGGAGGAAGCTATGTCAAATATTCCATTACCGGGACAGATATACAGACATTTTAAGGGAAACCTTTATCGGATAGTAACTATGGCACGACACAGTGAAACAGGTGAAGAACTGGTTGTCTATCAGGCTCTTTACGGAGATTATCAGGTTTATGCAAGGCCGCTTTCCATGTTCATGGAAAAGACTGACAAAGACAAATACCCTGATGCTGTTCAGGAATATCGTTTTGAACTTCAGAAGGAGCTGATTGGCAGCTTGGAGCATCAGGGGAATATGGAGGAGAGTCCATCCAAACAGCCGGAAAAGCCTGCTGAAACAGAGTGTGCCGAAGAAGAACTGAATATCGACCCACTGGTATTGGAATTTTTGGATGCCGGAAGCTATGAAGAACGTCTCAATATTCTCGCAGCACTGCACCACAGGATTACAGATGATATGATTACTACTATGGCCTTGGCAGTGGACGTGGAGATTGAGGATGGAGATACGGAGGAACGTTTTGAACAGCTGCGTACCTGCCTTCTTACGTTTGAAAAATATGAGTGTAATCGTTTAAGATAGTGCAAGCTTCTTTTCCCGGTGTCATAGGGCTGGCGGAATGTCAAAACCCTGATAAATACAGAATGTGGGGAAAGGAGTATATTATGGCATATGATTTGGAAAACAGGCTGGTGATAGGAGTGTCTTCGCGGGCACTGTTTGATCTGACCGTTGAAAATGAAATTTTTCGCACCCAGGGTGTGGATGCTTATTGCAGCTATCAGGTGGAGCATGAAAAGGAATTATTAAAACCGGGTAATGGATTTCGATTGATTGAAGCATTGCTTAACATCAATAAGATTCCCGGACAGGAGGGCAGAGTTGAGGTTATCATCATGTCGCATAACAGCCCTGACACCTCTCTTAGAGTTTTTAATTCTATTTCACACTATGGCTTGAATATTTCCAGAGCAGTACTTGCAAGCGGAGCATCTTTGACTCCCTATTTGGAAGCGTTTCATACAGATTTGTACCTGTCAGCAGATGAAAAGGATGTGCAGGCAGCAATTGATTGTGGAATTGCTGCCGGTATCATATGCTGTGATGAGATTAAATCCTATGAAGGTGAGAAGGAAATCACGCAGATACGGATTGCTTTTGATGGGGATGCTGTACTGTTTTCTGACGAATCAGAACAGATTTACAGGGAAAAGGGGCTGGAGGCTTTTGAGGAAAATGAGCGGCTTCAGGCGGAGAACCCTTTGAAGCAGGGACCGTTTGCCAGGTTTTTAAAGACTATTTCCGATATTCAGAGTGAATTTCCACCGGAGCAGGCGCCGATACGGACGGCACTGGTTACTGCCAGAAGCGCTCCTGCTCATGAGAGGGTAATCAGAACGCTCAGAGCGTGGCATGTACGAATTGATGAAGCTTTCTTTTTGGGCGGAATTACCAAAAGAGATGTACTTAAAGCTTTTGGAGCACACATCTTTTTTGACGATCAGGCAGTACATACAACCCCCGCATCTGAGGTGGTTCCATCAGCGAGAGTCCCTTATAAGCAGCATGATGCGTCAGAGCATAAACGGGATCCGTAAGAAAATAAGGCATCTGGCAAAATATGCCGTTTGAACGGAGTGAATGATGAAATACGAAAACATACAGGAAGGACGTTTTAAAAGTCGTCCTAACAGGTTCATTGCATATGTGGAGATAAATGGGGAGATAGAAAAGGTTCATGTCAAAAATACCGGACGATGCAGAGAACTTCTGACGGACAATGCAACAGTCTATCTGAATAAAAGCGACAACAGTGAGCGTAGCACTGCCTATGACTTGGTGGCAGTAAAAAAGGGAGACAGAATCATTAACATGGATTCTCAGGCGCCTAATAAGGCAGTGGAAGAATGGCTTCGGAAGGAGGGGCTGTATGAAAAAACAATTTTAGTCAGGCCTGAGACGAGCTATCATAATTCCAGATTTGATTTTTATGTAGAAGCTTCGGGTACGAAAGCTTTTGTAGAAGTGAAGGGAGTTACGCTGGAGAAAGAGAATGTGGTATTGTTTCCTGATGCGCCTTCCCAACGCGCAGTCAAGCATGTGGAAGAATTGATAGAGGCGGTAAAAGAAGGATTTGAGGCATACATTATTCTGGTAATACAGATGGAAAATGTAAGTTATTTTACACCTAATCGGGAAACCCAGCCGGAATTTGCAGATGCTTTGCTTCGGGCAAGAGATGCAGGGGTGCAGATATTGGCTTACGAGTGCAAAGTTACACCGGATTCCATGGAAATCAATCAGCCAATACCGATAAAATTGTCTCCTTTGGAAGTTGCAGCTTTGCCCCTTATGGAATGGTACCACAAGGCAAAAAGGGTTCTGCCCTGGCGGGAGGATCCTACCCCGTATCATGTGTGGGTATCAGAGATTATGCTGCAGCAGACAAGGGTTGAGGCAGTAAAGGCATATTATGACCGGTTTATGAATGCGTTACCGGATATTGCACATTTGGCGGAGGCGGAGGAGGAAGAACTTTTAAAGCTTTGGGAAGGACTCGGATATTATAACAGGGTAAGAAATATGAGGAAGGCTGCCCAGATCATCATGGAGAAATATGATGGGAGGATGCCGGATGAGTACAGACAACTCATGGAGCTTCCCGGGATTGGCAGTTACACAGCGGGAGCGGTCAGCTCCATTGCCTATGGCAAGAGGGAGCCTGCAGTTGATGGTAATGTTCTTCGTGTGCTGGCACGGTTAAGAGGAGATGACAGAGATATTGCAGAGCAGTCAATCCGTAAAGCGGTGGAGGAAGAACTTCGTCTTGGTATGCCGATGGAAAATCCGGGTGACTTTAATCAGGCATTGATGGAGCTTGGGGCAACCGTATGCGTTCCCAATGGAGCTCCTCACTGCCAGGTATGTCCATGGGAAGAATTCTGCGAGGCACATCGGCAGAAGAGAGAGATGGATTTCCCTTATAAGACCCCAAAGAAATCGAGGGTAATAGAAGAAAAGACAGTGCTTATCATACGGGATGCAAACAAGGCGGCAATTATGAAAAGACCGGATAATGGGCTTCTTGCGGGGATGTATGAGTTTCCATGCTTAGAAGGTCATTTTTCCAGCAGACAGGTGCTGAACTATCTGAAGAAGGAAGGGCTTTTTGTACTTAAAATTGAAGCGCTAAGACCTTGCAAGCATATTTTTACTCATAAGGAGTGGCATATGATTGGCTATAGTGTGAGGGTAGATGAACTTGCAGAAAAGAAAAGTAAGACGGATATGCTGTTTGTAGAGCCACAGGAACTCAGGGAGAGATACCCGATACCTTCTGCTTATAATGCATATCTTCAGGATTTCTTAAGTTGATTATCATAATAAAAATGAGTATGATAGAAATGTAGCTATAAATTGTACAAGAGGATATATAGATAGGAGCAAGGGATGAAACTTTTATCATTTGCAGTGCCATGTTATAATTCGGCGGCATATATGGCGAAGTGCGTGGAATCACTTTTAAAAGGTGGAGAGGATGTGGAGATTATCATAGTCAATGATGGGTCTTCTGATGATACTGCCCGCATTGCCGATGAATACGCCACAAAATATCCCACAATTGTCAAGGCAGTTCACAAGGAAAATGGTGGTCATGGTTCTGCTGTCAATGCGGGAATTGAAAATGCAACAGGGTTATTTTTTAAGGTAGTAGACAGTGATGACTGGGTTAAGGAAGAGGCATATATGCAGATTCTGGACACCTTAAGAAGCCTTGCTGGAGGCGAAAAGGTCTTGGATATGTTAATCAGCAACTTTGTCTATGAGAAGGTTGGAGAGAACAGGCATAAGGTAATGAGATACAAGCATGCATTACCGCAGAATCAGATTTTTACATGGCAGGAGGTTAAGCATTTTCATAAGGGGCAGTATATGTTGATGCACTCTGTCATTTTCAGAACAAAACTGCTTAAGGAATGTGGACTGAAATTGCCGGAGCACACCTTTTATGTAGATAATCTGTATGTATATGAACCCCTTCCCTTTGTGCGCAATATGTATTATCTGGATGTGAATTTCTATCGTTATTACATAGGCAGATCAGATCAGTCAGTGAATGAAGACATTATGATAGGAAGGATTGATCAGCAGATAAAGGTGAACAAGCTGATGATTGATTATCTGTCAGACAAGAAAAGCCAGATTGCAGGTAATAAGAAGCTGTATCAGTATATGATAAGCTATTTAGACATTATTACAACCGTTTCTTCTATATTATTAATACGGTCAGGAACAGAAGAAAACTTAAGCAAGAAGCAGGAACTTTGGGATTATCTGAAAAAGAAGGATTGGGTTTTGTACAGGAGGCTGAGATATGGATTGCTCGGGCAGTGTATGAACCTGCCCGGCAAAGGTGGACGAAAGATTTCAGTGGAAGGTTATAAAATCTGTCGTAGATTCTTTAACTTCAATTAAACCTGACGGAGCTTACGACGTTTCCAGTTGGCGTGATATGTCTGGAAGAAAGCAACAATATCCATCTGATATACGACCAGATACATAACTGCCGCCATAATAAAAGCGGTAATTACATCAAACATGGAATGTTGCTTGATAAACACAGTAGACAGGATAATCAAAATGCATAAGATGAAAGATCCTGTGCGCACTTTTTTGTTCTCTGCCAGCAAAGGAGTGTGAACTACCGCCAGATGAGCGCCAATGGAATTATATACATGAATGCTGGGCCATAAATTAGTGGGAGTGTCTATACTGTAAAGCTGTGTTACAATTCTGGTAAAAATGTTTTCTCTTGGCATTATATAAGGACGAAGGTGGTGTCCGTTTGGCCAAAGTGTGGATATAATCAGAAAAATAGTCATTCCCGTAAAAAGAAACATGCAGTTTCTGTAATATTCCTGTTTGTCTTTAAAAAAGCAGAAAAATAAAATGCCGGAAACGTATACAAACCACAAGAAATAAGGAATAACGAAAACCTCACAGAAGGGAATCAGGTCATCAACCTTCATATGAATAATGGTGGTGGGTTGGGTAATCTTTTTTTCGATATAGGCAAACCATACACAATATATAATTGCATATGCAATAAGCGGTATTGAATGTTTATACCGTTCGTAGAAATTTTTCATAATCAATTCTCCTCTTAGTTCTGTAGGTAAACTTCACAGCTCTTATGTTAAAGCAAAAACTGAATTTTTTCCTTTTCACAGGATATGGTAATGGAGTTGCTCTTTCTGGTAACTTCGCCATCTGTATGTACCCAAAGTGGGGCAGAAGTCTCTAAATGGATTTTATGAGCAGTATAATGGTCAATTCCTTTAAATATATAATGCTTTCCGAAGAATGCGGTAGGAAGTGCAAGAAGTACCAGCCACTTTGGAATGTTTCCAACAGCACACACATCAATGAGCCCATCACTGTAATTTGCATCTGGGCAGAATTTGAAGCCACCACCCTCATATTGATGAAGCATACTTGCAACGAATAAAAACTTAGGTAGTACAATTGGTTCCTGATGATCCAGTGTAATGGTGCAGGTAACCTTTCGTGCTTTTATCAGCTGTTTTAAGGCAATGGTAAGATACGTCAATTTGCCTAATCCTATTTTATTCAGTGTGTTCTTAAATTTAGAAGCAAGTGCTTCTTCGCACACGGCAGCATCAAATCCGATACCGGTGCTGACTGCAAAATAACGTTTTGCAGAAAAGGCATTGCTGTGCTGTCTGGACAATTCACCAGATAATTGATCAAAGGTGAGACATCCTAAATCCATCATTGAAGGTTTCTGGCAGGATAAGATATTCTCAAGGATTTCTACAGGGTCTTTACAGAGCTTTAAATCCCGGGCAAGATCATTGCTGGAACCGGTGGGGATATATCCAATCTGAATGCGTGAAAAATCTGAAATCCCCTGAAGGGTTTCATTCAGGGTTCCGTCACCGCCAAGCACAATCAATTTTAAAACGCCTCTAGAAGTATTATCTGATAAGGTAGACGATAACTCACGGACAAGTCTGATGACATGTCCAGCTTCTTTAGAAAAATAAACTGTATATTCAATGTTTTTTTGAGCAAGAACCGGTTTAAGCATAGACCAGATCTTGGCACCTCTTCCTGATTTGGAAGCAGGGTTTACAATAATGTAATACATATTCTCTTTCGTCCTTCTGAAATCTTTCCCTATTTTAGCAGTATTTTAGATGAGAGTAAAGTTTTTTTCCTATATTCTGTAAATCTTAATAAATGCTTATGAATTATATAAAATGATAGGTATCTATTTTCTGAAAAAAGTGGAAAGAAAGGTTTTTTTTCAAAAAAGTATATGATATAATAGTCAAAATTTGTGTTATTGTCTTATGAATATTTTTAAAATAATGAGGAGGAAAAATTATGTATTCACTCGATGAAGTAAAGAATGTGGATCCTGAAATTGCACAGGCTATTGTAGATGAGCAGGAGAGACAGAACAGCCATATTGAGCTGATTGCATCCGAAAACTGGGTAAGCAAGGCTGTAATGGCTGCTATGGGCAGCCCGCTTACAAACAAGTATGCAGAAGGCTATCCGGGAAAGCGCTATTATGGTGGCTGCCAGTGCGTTGATGTAGTAGAAAACCTGGCTATTGAAAGAGCGAAAGAACTGTTTGGATGTGATTATGCCAATGTACAGCCTCATTCAGGTGCACAGGCAAACCTGGCAGTACAGTTTGCAATCTGTAACCCCGGCGATACCATCATGGGAATGAATCTTGATCATGGCGGACATCTGACACACGGGAGCCCGGTAAATATCTCCGGAAAATATTTTCACATTGTGCCCTATGGGGTTAATGATGAAGGCTTCATCGATTATGATAAGTTAAGAGAAATTGCACTGGAGTGCAAGCCTAAAATGATTATTGCAGGTGCATCTGCTTATGCAAGAACTATTGATTTCAAGAAGTTCAGAGAAGTAGCTGATGAGGTGGGAGCTGTGTTGATGGTGGACATGGCTCATATTGCAGGACTTGTGGCAGCAGGTCTTCATCCAAGTCCGATTCCATATGCAGATGTAGTTACCACTACAACCCACAAGACCTTAAGAGGACCCAGAGGCGGTTTGATTCTTGCAAATCAGGAGGCAGCTGATAAATATAACTTTAACAAGGCAGTTTTCCCCGGCATTCAGGGAGGCCCCTTGATGCATGTAATTGCTGCTAAAGCGGTCTGCTTTAAAGAGGCTCTTTCAGAGGACTTTAGGATTTATCAGAAGAACATAGTGGATAATGCACAGGCACTTTGCAAGGGGCTTACAGACAGAGGAATCAAGATTGTATCAGGTGGCACAGACAATCATCTGATGCTGATGGATCTTACCACATTTGATCTGACAGGAAAGGCAGTTGAGAAGATGCTGGACGAGGCACATATCACTGCCAATAAGAATACCATTCCCAATGACCCAAAATCTCCTTTCGTAACCAGCGGTATCCGTCTTGGTACACCAGCAGTTACCTCAAGAGGAATGAATACAGAGGACATGGATCAGATTGCAGAAGCAATTGCACTGATTGTTAAAGGTGGAGAGGAGAAGATTCCCGAAGCAAGGGCAATCGTGCAGAAACTGACAGATAAGTATCCATTAATTTAATTCTGAATGCGGGTGGACAGGAATTTTAGCACAAATGTTGAAAATTGAAAACAGGTATTCTCCAAAGGCATGATAGATGTCTTTTGGGGAATACCCGTTTTTTTAATATCCCAGTTCTTCTGCAACAAAGAATATTTTGATTCTGCCGGGGACACCGCTTCTTCTGGTAACAACAATATGATTACACATGCAGTCCTCGGATAAGCAGTCGCCGCATCTTCCGTTTTGGAAGCAGGGCGTGTTCCTGTTTAGACGCTGTGAATTGGCAGAGGCTGCAACATTACGAACCCTTGCGCAGCCTGATTGGGCATCGGATACCAGTTTATTCATACCCACTACCATAATGATCGTTTTGGGACCGTGGATCAGACATGCCACACGGTTACCGTTTCCGTCAATATTAATCAGTTCTCCATCGTATGTAATTGCATTGGTGCTCATCAGGTAGTAGTCAGAAAGCACTGCTTTTACATAGAGTTCCCGGCTTTCTTCGGGTGTCTTGGCAGTGGTGCGGTCAATCAGGGTATAATTGCCACTTTTGATAGCCTCCATCAGACCACATTCTTTGATGGACTCGCTGCCGCCCCAGCTGATAGTGGAGCCTTCTTCCATCAGGTCAGTAATCGCCTTCACGCAGGAGGCGCTGTCTTCGAAGAAGTAACCCTCCATATTCCTTAACTTCAATTTCTTGATAATGCCTTCTGCTGCTGTACGGAAGGCAAGCTGCTTATTTGTCATGTAAAATCCTCCCTGTTTCTAAGAGTATTGCTCGCTTATTACATTATAAAACATTGGATGATGATGTTCTATAAGAAAAAACAGAGATAAAAAAAGCAAATTATGAGAAAATTTAACAAAAAATCCCAATAAAACAGATAAAAATATATTTGAAAAAGAAAAATGAAAAAATAAATAAAAAAATTAAAAAATGTGTTGACAAATTACAGAGGCTTGTATATAATAAAATTACAAAAACAAATTCACATAGATAATCTTAATGAAAGGAAGGTACAGACCACCAGAAACATAAGATGAGTTATTTGATTACATAATCAGATAACAGAAATGTGAAAATAGCTTTTAAAGTACAAAGGAACAAAGTACAGAAGAAAGCGGATCTCGAATTCGTATTAAGTTCAGAAGAAAAAGTAACGAATTACAGAAGAAGAAAATGAAACGTTACAGTACACCAGTACAAAGGAAAAAGAGGAAAAATACGAAAGAGAAAAATAAAACTGAATAAGGAACCTTATCCAAAAAAGAGAAAAGAGAGGTAAAGACCATTGGATAGCATAGTTTAGAAGCGGGTATTAATCGAAAAGGATTGATGCCCGCTAAGTCATTTTGCACTTTTTGTATAAATTCAGGTGGAAATCATTAAATAAATAGGGTATGATATTGTTTATATGGAGGGATGCAAGCTCTGGCGAATAACGAAGCAGTTGAGGAAGAGATAGATAGAAGAGAATATAGACGTAAGAGAAGGGTTAGAAATCAGATTATTGCATATGCAGTTCTGGTGATATTCCTTGCAGTGCTGATTGTCGGAGGCATCATTGGCGTAAACAAAATTATGACGGGAATGAGGGATAAGCAGCAGGCAGAAGAATTGCAGAAGCAGCTTGAGGAGCTTTCCAAGGAAGAAGAACCGGCTATCGTGGAAGCACCGGTAGAGGCAGAGGAGCCTGTGGAGGAAAAGGATTATCTGGATGAAATAGTAGATGCATGTATCGCAGAGATGCCGCTTGAGGACAAAGTGGCAGGGCTTTTTATGATTACTCCGGAGGCACTTACAGATACTGATACTGTAATCAAGGCGGGAGACACCACGAAAGAAAAGCTGGGAGAATATGCGGTAGGTGGACTGATTTATTTTTCCAAGAATATTAAAGATGCAGACCAGCTGAAAGAAATGCTTTCCAATACCAGAAGCTGGAGCAAATATCCCATTTTCCTTGGAATTGATGAGGAAGGTGGAAGGGTAAGCCGTGTTGCGGAAAAAGGACTGGCTGAAAATGTGGGAGATATGGCAGAAATCGGGGCAACCGGAGATGCTGCCAAAGCACAGGAGGCAGGTACGGCCATTGGCGGTTATCTTTCAGAGTTTGGCTTCAATCTGGATTTTGCACCGGTAGCAGATGTTGTGGCAGAAGGGAATACTACAATTGGTGCGCGGTCCTTTGGCTCAGACCCCAATCTGGTGGCATCTATGGCGGCAGCTACGGTAGAGGGAATACAGAGTGCAGGAGTCAGTGCATGCCTGAAACATTTCCCTGGTCTTGGAGATACCACGGAAGATACCCATGAGGGCATGGCGAATACGGAAAAGACGCTGGATGATTTTAATGCAGTAGATTTTCTTGTTTATCAGGCAGGCATTGAAGCTGGGACTGATTTTATAATGGTCAGTCATCTTTCAGCTCATAATGTGACGGGAGACAATACGCCGGCATCTCTTTCTGACAAGATGATAACTGAGATATTGCGAGGGCAGCTCGGATATCAGGGTGTCGTTATAACCGATGCCATGAACATGACAGCAATTACCGATTACTATACAGCGGATGAAGCGGCAATTAAAGCATTGCAGGCAGGGGCAGATATGATTCTGATGCCGGAGGATTTCAAAACTGCTTATCAGGGGGTAATTGATGCAGTAAACGACGGAACTCTGACGGAAGATCGCATTAACGAATCTCTTAGAAGGGTGTACCGTATAAAATATAAGGATAAGGTGGAATAGAATTAACGATGAAGAAATTATTTGAAAAATGGTGTAGTTTAAGTCTGGTATTACGTATTGTGATTGGGCTTGTTTTAGGGGCTGTTCTGGGAATTGCGGTTCCCCAGTTTACTGTTCTTGAATGGCTGGGGACGTTGTTTGTCGGTGCTTTGCGGGCAATAGCGCCTGTATTGGTGTTTGTGCTGGTAATCAGTTCTGTTGCCGGATCAAAAGGAGAAACCGGCAGCAATATGAGGACAGTTATTATCCTGTATATTGCAAGTACGTTGATTGCAGCCTGCATTGCCACAGCTGCTAGTTTCATTTTTCCGCAGACATTGGTGCTTGCTGACGAGGCAGTGGCAACCTCAGCACCCGAAGGCGTTTTGGAAGTGATCAGAAATCTGCTGTTGAATATGGTGGCAAATCCAATTGGTGCAATTGCAGGAGGAAACTATATTGGTATTCTTACATGGGCAATTATCTTTGGAATAGCATTAAGGAAGGCATCTGATGTGACGAAAAATCTGCTTGCAGATGTTTCTAATGCAGTCAGTTTGGCGGTACAGGGTATTATTAATCTTGCACCATTTGGTATCATGGGGCTTGTATTTGATACTGTTTCCCAAAAAGGACTGAATATTTTTGCTGATTATGGGAAAGTGCTTTTGGTGCTGGTAGGATGTATGCTTTTCATTTCTCTGGTAACCAATCCTTTGGTGGCTTTTTTGTGTATGAGAAAGAACCCCTATCCATTAGTATTTACCTGTCTTAAGGAAAGTGGGCTTACAGCTTTCTTCACCAGAAGTTCTGCGGCTAATATTCCTATGAATATGGCACTTTGCAAAAAGCTGGGATTAAATGAAGATTATTATTCCGTATCCATTCCTCTTGGAGCTACCATCAATATGGATGGTGCTGCAATTACCATTACAATCATGACGCTGGCAGCAGCCAATACAGTCGGTGTGGCAGTAGACCTTCCGTCTGCACTTGTCTTAAGCGTGGTTGCAACGTTATCTGCTTGTGGGGCTTCAGGCGTGACAGGCGGTTCCCTGTTGTTAATCCCTTTGGCATGCTCCTTGTTTGGTATTTCTAACGAAGTGGCAATGCAGGTGGTTGCGGTTGGCTTCATTATCGGGGTAATTCAGGATTCTGTGGAAACTTCATTGAATTCATCTTCTGACGTATTAATGACAGCTTCTGCGGAGTATTATCTGCGAAGAAAAGCTGGTGAGAAAACAGAAAAATAAGGTTTAAAAAAATATTGAAAAAATTTAAATTTTATTGTTGACAAAAACAAGTACATCATGTATAGTATTACTTGTCCGTCAGGTACGGATGAGTAAAATGCGCGAGTGGCTCAGTTGGTGGAGCACGACCTTGCCAAGGTCGGGGTCGCGGGTTCGAGTCCCGTCTCGCGCTCTATATTACAACAAAAAGACATCCGTAGGATGTCTTTTTTGTTGCAATCGAGCCCCGCCGGGGCTCGATGGTTCGAGGTCTCCGCTCCGCTTCGGTCCGCGCAAAGCAGACGTCCACCGGACGTCTTGCGCCGTCTCGCGCTCTTAGTTAAAAGTTGGGAAGCCTTAAATAAAAGACTTCCCGATTTTTTTGTTCCCATACGCTGAATATGGAGATAATTCTTTTTTCTTCGGATATATCCTCTTTCTAAAGACGATTAAAAGAGGTTTCGCCTTATCTCCTAAAAGAATCCCCTATAGCTTAGGTTGCGGGGGCATTTTCTGGTGAATCAAGGTAAAATATTACATTGAATAAAAAGTTATGGAATCGTAATCATGTGCGACTTAATCTATTTCCCAATAATAAAAAAATTGATTTTTGGGAAATAGAATACTCTAATATTTTTAGAGGTGGTGGTTGTGATGAAATTAATAGAACGTTCAAATTATTTGCAAACACCAACCTGCATGAGAATATCGAAATGCAGAAAGCCAAGGAGCTTTTGGAAAAAAGTAATTGAGAGATTAACCCTGTCTTGCTATAATTGAGACAGGGTTAGTTTTGAAGAAGATTATAATTTCCTTTCAAAATGGCTAAAATGAATTTGTGACACCAGTGGTGACACAAATTTGAAAGGTGGAATGTGCTTATGGGCAATGATTTAATATCAGCGGCCGGATTAATTCAGATAATAGATGAATCTCGACAAAATGCCTTGAAGAAAGTTAACGAGGAACTTATCAATATGTATTGGAAAGTTGGTGAGTTCTTGAGCAAGGAAGCTGAACAGGCAACTTTTGGCGATGCATATATTGATGGTATTGCAAGTGAAATACAGGAGGCGTTTCCTGGTATAAAGGGCTTTAACCGAAGAGGACTTTATAGAATGAAGCGATTCTATGAAACTTATAAGGATAATGAAATTGTGACACCACTGGTGACACAAATTAGCTGGACGAATCACTTGCTGATAATGTCGGGTTGTAAAACTGATGAGGAGCGGGAGTTTTATATCTGTCTTTGTATTAAGGAGAACTATTCTAAACGTCAGTTAGAGCGACAGCTAGACAGTGGATATTACGAAAGATATATGCTGTCCAAGGATGTGCTGTTGCCAGAGTCGGTAAAGAAGTTAGGGGAGAATCCATTTCTTGATTCTTATGTTATGGAATTTTTGGATTTGCCAAACGAATATCATGAAAATGATTTACGAAAAGCTCTGATAAGAAATATGAAAGACTTCATATTGGAGTTAGGTAAAGATTTTACTTTCATTGATGAAGAATACAAAGTGCAGGTCGGTGGAGATGACTTCCGAATTGACTTATTATTTTTTCATAGAGGTTTGCAATGCCTTGTAGCAATGGAATTAAAGATTGGAAAATTCAAACCGGAGTATATATCCAAGATGGATTTTTACCTTGAAGCATTAGACAGACAGGTAAAGAAAGAGAATGAAAACCCGAGTGTTGGCTTGCTTCTTTGTGCATCCAAGAATGATGAGGTGGTAGAATATGCTATGAGCAGAACGATGTCACCGATGCTGGTATCTCAGTATCAGTTACAGTTACCGGATAAGACTATTCTTGAGAAGAAGTTGCAGCAGTTGGTCAATATTCCGCAGATTGAGGATTAAGGATTATGGGTAGGGATATGATATTTACTCTGGGAAGGAGAGTAGATGGAAAAAGAGAATTATAATCAGATAATATTAACAGCCGTTAGGGATAACTTCCTTAGCGGCTATTTTTATACCCAAAAGGAGGTGACTCAAGTTGAAAATCAAAAAGGTAGGCGACAAGCCGATGGTGATTCACACTAAGCAGAAAGCGAAGCTTCATACCCATGAGCCGAAGCAGGCAGCTATGGGTAAAGAGATGTTTTCTGTTGACATTCTCGGAAAAACATATAATGCAACTGACCTCTCAGCTATTTTGCTGCAAAAATTAAAAGAAGAAGCCGAACAACAAATCGGAGAAAAAATAGATGCGGCGGTAATTACTGTTCCTGCATATTTCACTCATAAAGAGAGAGCTGCAACAATCGAAGCCGGAAAGAGAGCCGGCCTTGAAGTTATAGCAATTATAAATGAGCCTAAGGGCTAATGCCAAGGGAGAGAAGCTTTTTGGTAGTAGCTTTCCCCACAAAAAATAAATCGGAGACGGGAAGGGACCACATCTTTTTTTCAATCTCTTCTGGGAAAAGGGTGTGCACCCTGTCCGGCTTTTTGAAATCCCCCGCCATCTTGGCTAAAAGAAAGTTGCTAGAGACCCCGATGTTAACAGTAAATCCAAGGTCATCCCTAATCTCGTTTTTAAGGTCATATGCGAAGTTCACCATCTGCCCCCTGCCATAGAGACTTTCAAAGCCGTCAAATACCGCCCATGCTTCGTCAATGCTGTATTGGATCACATGGTCAGAGTATTTCTTTAACTTGTCTATAAATGCCCTGGAAGCGGTGACATATAAGGAGTAATCGGGAGGCACAACGGTCAGGGAGGGACACTTTTTTAAGGCAGTTACAATGGCTTCCCCTGTCTGTATGCCGTATTTCTTAGCCGGAATGGATTTCGCAAGAACAATCCCGTGGCGCTTTTCCTGATCACCGCCCACGATGCTGGGGATGGTACGAAGGTCGGGCTGCTTTCCGCACACATTCGCCTGATAGACAGCGCTCCAGCTTAAAAAGGCACTGTTTGCATCCACATGAAAGATATATCTTTTAGAGTGCAGCATCAGGACAGGAACTGGAAGATACGCCATTTCTGGTTTTCGATGTTGTAACGGATTTCCATGATTTTTCGCTCATCCCCAAAGAGGGCAGAGCAAATGAACTTTTTCTCCCGTATCCCAGCATAAAAGCTTTCATCTCTTGAGATGGTCTTTTCAATGGCAATCTTCTCTATCCGGTGTTCCTCTGTCTCGAACCGGAACCACAGGGGCGTAAGCTTCCCGCTTCGGTCTGTGACGGCAAGCATCTGAACTGGGATATTTAAGATAGTCATTTCCCCCATCTTAGCGCCTGGCACTTCCATTCCCTTCACCTCCAATCAGAACATATGTTTGCTATTATGATAGCAGACAAAAAAAGGAGTGTAAAGAGGAAAATGAAGGAATGACCTTTGAGTAAAAAAGTAATTGCAAGTACAATTTTAGAGTTTAGTGTTTAATCAGTTCAGGCTTCAAAATAACCTCATCAGGTGGAAGGGGTGAAAGGTTAAGCGAATACAGCAGTTTTTTATGTCCCTCAGATGTCATTAAATCAAAACAAATGACAAGACAGTAGGAACCTATATAGGGTATCTCTGCAATGCTTATGGATTTTATAGAATTCGAAGATATGATATTCGAGGAAAGAAGTATTTAGCTTCAAATGATAAATACTATTTAGCAGACCCTGCATTTCGAAATGCTAGGATAGGTAATCGTAATCCTGACTACGGAAGAATATCTGAGAATCTTGTAGCTATCGAATTATTAAGAAGAGG
>CAMBLS010000003.1 GCA_945868485.1 uncultured Lachnospiraceae bacterium
AAAGGGGAGTCCTTTAAAGTTATGCAGATAGTGGCAGGAATTTAATGAACAATATTTGAAAACTGATCTTTCAGGGATTTATCTAAAATTTGGCGACCAATTATATCTGGCTCCGGAGAGAACACCATCTCTTAAGGGTATGAAGGTATTACGCCCCGGACTGCATCTGGGGACACTTAAGAAAAACAGGTTTGAACCGGCACATGGGCTGGCGCTTACGCTGAAACCGGAGGAGGTCAGATACAGTGTTGCACTTTCTGTTTCTGAGGCAGCAGGATATTTAGCAGGACAAACCTTTCCTGCAGAAGGGGAAAAGGGCTGGTATCTGATTACTGTGGAAGGATACAGTCTTGGCTGGGGAAAGCTTGCAGGAGGGATTATGAAAAATCATTATCCCAAAGGACTGCGTAAATAAGAAAGACAGGGGAACAATTATTATATGAAAAGAGGATATTATTTTGCAGCAGGGCTGGCGGCATTAACGCTCTTGTGCTCCGGTTGCAGTGCACAGAGTAAAAATGAAAACCTGAGTGCGGGAATGGCAGCAATAGCAGCATTAGAATATGATAATGCACTTGCAAGCTTTGAGGCAGCGAGGGCTGCAGGCGAAGATGAAAGACTGATCTGCCGTGGAGAGGGACTCGCCTATATGGGGAAAACTATGTATTTGGAGGCGGCACAGGCCTTGGAAAATGCTCTCTCCTATAGTAATGGCAGAGTGGTGAATCTGGATTATGACGTAAATTATTATCTTGCCACTGCGTATTATAAGCAGGGGGAACTACAGAAGGCAATTGATGTATACAGTGCCATTGTGGCATTGAAGCCTGAAGAGGCAGATGCGTGGTATTTGCGAGGGGTGATTTATACCCAGCAGGGGAAGCTGGATCAGGCAAAAGAGGATTTTGATAAGACCATACAGTTAAATAGTACAAACTATGACAGGTTGATTGATATTTATGGGGTTTTGGCAGAGGGAGAATATAAGGAAACCGGACAGGAATACCTTCAGGCGGCAATGGATACCGGAACCAAAAATATGACTAATTTTGAAAAGGGGCGTATCTGCTATTATCTGGAGGACTATGAAAATGCCAGAACTTATTTGGAAAAGGCTCGTGATGACAGCGGATATGAGGCGGTACTATTCCTTGGAAGAACTTATGAGACACTGGGAGATAACAATTATGCCATCAGTGTGTATAATAACTTTCTTGAAAGCAATGGTCCCAATGCACAGGTATTAAACCAGTTAGGGCTGTGCAAAATGCAGACGGGGGACTATGAAGCAGCATTAAATGCATTCCAATCGGCCATGAATATAGAAGGAAACGGCATGATGCAGATTCTCAAGATGAATGAGGTTATTGCTTATGAGCAGCTGGGACAATATAAGAAAGCGTCCGTTTTAATGGATAGCTATCTGCAGACCTATCCTGACGATGAAGTGGCACAGAGAGAATATATTTTCTTAAAAACCAGGTAAAAACAGACAGACAGCTGCAAGTGCATAAGGTAAATATTGATGTGGTTTGGTGACACAACATATTATGTTAATAATATTATGTTAACACAATATGTTGTGTTTTTTGTTGACTTTTAACTGCCATAATGATACACTTTTAAATAGTAAGCAAATTGGAGGGATATAAGGGATGTTTCAAGTTATCAAAAGAGAAGGAGAAATAGCGGATTTTACATTGACGAAGATCAGTGATGCCATCATGAAGGCATTTAATGCCACTAACGTACAATACAATAATGACGTTGTGGATTTACTTGCACTTCGTGTGACAGCGGATTTTCAGGGCAAAGTAAAAGATGATCGCATCCATGTAGAGGAGATTCAGGACAGTGTAGAGAAGGTGCTGGAGCAGACTGGTTATGCAGAGGCTGCGAAAGCTTATATCTTGTATCGTAAACAGCGAGAAAAGATGCGTACCATGAAATCTACAATCTTGGATTACAAAGATGTGGTAAATAGTTATGTGAAGATAGAGGATTGGAGAGTGAAGGAAAACTCCACCGTTACTTATTCTGTAGGTGGATTGATTTTAAGTAACTCCGGTGCGGTTACAGCAAACTACTGGCTTTCTGAAATTTATGACCAGGAGATTGCAGATGCACATAGAAATGCTGATATCCATATTCATGACTTATCCATGCTTACAGGCTATTGTGCGGGCTGGTCTTTGAAGCAGCTGATTACAGAGGGACTTGGAGGAATTACCGGTAAGATTACTTCTGCACCTGCAGCGCATTTATCTGTACTCTGTAACCAGATGGTTAACTTCCTTGGAATCATGCAGAACGAGTGGGCAGGCGCACAGGCATTTTCTTCCTTTGATACTTACCTTGCACCCTTCGTCAAAGCAGACAATCTTTCCTATAAAGAAGTAAAGAAATGTATTGAAGCATTTATTTATGGAGTAAATACCCCCAGCCGATGGGGCACACAGGCACCCTTTTCCAACATAACCCTTGACTGGACAGTACCTGCGGATTTGGCAGAGCTTCCTGCTATCGTGGGCGGCAAGGAAATGGATTTCAAGTATAAAGACTGTAAGAAAGAGATGGATATGATCAATAAGGCATTTATTGAGACCATGATTGAAGGCGATGCCAACGGCAGAGGCTTC
Organism: uncultured Lachnospiraceae bacterium; assembly: GCA_945868485.1. Taxonomy (GTDB): domain Bacteria; phylum Bacillota; class Clostridia; order Lachnospirales; family Lachnospiraceae; genus Suilimivivens. The sequence goes on from CAMBLS010000003.1 coordinate 2,640, forward strand.
CAGTATCCCATTCCTACTTATTCCATTACCAGAGATTTTGACTGGTCTGATACAGAAAACAATCGGTTATTGTTTGAGATGACTGCTAAATACGGCACACCTTATTTCTCAAACTATATTAATTCAGATATGGAACCTAGCGATGTGCGCAGTATGTGCTGCCGCCTTCGACTGGATTTAAGAGAGCTCCGTAAAAAGACCGGAGGTTACTTTGGCTCCGGCGAGAGTACCGGAAGCGTTGGTGTTGTAACCATTAATATGCCTAGAATTGCATATCTGTCACAGGATAAGGATGATTTCTACAGACGCCTTAACAAGATGATGGATATTGCGGCAAGATCACTTAAGATGAAGCGAGATGTCATTACCAGACTTTTGGATGAAGGACTTTATCCTTATACTAAGAGATATCTTGGTTCTTTTGACAATCATTTTTCTACCATTGGTCTGATTGGAATGAACGAGGTGGGCTTGAATGCAAACTGGCTTCGTGCAGACATGACGGACAAGCGTACACAGGAATTTACCAAGGAAGTCTTGAATCATATGCGTAACAGACTTTCCGATTATCAGCAGCAGTATGGTGATTTGTATAATCTTGAGGCAACTCCTGCAGAAAGCACCACATATCGTCTTGCAAAGCATGATAAGAAGAAATGGCCTGGAATCAAGACAGCCGGTAAGCTGGGGGACACCCCTTACTACACCAATTCCTCCCATCTGCCAGTGGATTATTCAGAGGATATTTTTGATGCACTGGATATTCAGGATGAGCTGCAGACGCTGTATACATCGGGGACAGTGTTCCATGCATTCTTAGGAGAAAAGCTTCCTGACTGGAAAGCAGCCGCAGACTTGATCCGCACCATTGCAGAAAATTATAAGCTGCCCTATTATACCCTGTCTCCTACCTATTCTATCTGTAAGGAGCATGGTTATCTGGCAGGAGAACAGAAGACTTGCCCTCACTGCGGAAAGACAACAGAGGTTTACAGTCGCATTACGGGATATTATAGACCGGTACAGAACTGGAATGATGGAAAGCTGCAGGAATATGCTAACCGTAAAACCTACAATATTTCAAAATCCGTGTTAAAGCGTCCCATTACAAGCGTGGTTACGCTGTCGGATTACGAGGAGCCAAAGGCGACAGTTCATGTGGAGATGCCTCAGAATATAGCATATCTGTTTACCACGAAAACCTGTCCAAACTGTAAACTTGCAAAGGAATACCTTAAGGATTATAAATATGTGCTGATTGATGCAGAGGAAAACATTGAACTGGCACAGAGATATGGAATCATGCAGGCACCCACTTTGGTGGCGGTGAGTGGAGATTCCTTTAAGAAATATGTGAATGCATCACGGATTAAGCAATTCGTGGATAGCCAGAAGGAAGTACTGGTATAGTAAGATGGAAAGACGCTGCGATGGCAACGTCTTTCTTGCACGATAAAATTTTAGTGGAGGTTTCTTATGATTAACAAATTGGTGAGTAAAATTAAAGCAACAGGGGCACCTATCGTGGTAGGCTTAGATCCCATGATGAAGTTTGTGCCGGAGCACATTCAAAAGAAAGCATTTGCAGAATTCGGAGAAACTTTGGAGGGGGCAGCAGAAGCAATCTGGCAGTACAATAAAGAAATTGTTGACAATATTTATGATATTATTCCAGCGGTAAAGCCGCAGATTGCTATGTATGAGCAGTTCGGCATTCCAGGATTGATGGCATTTAAGAAAACGGTAGATTACTGTAAGCAAAAAGGACTGATTGTAATCGGGGATCTTAAGAGAGGAGATATTGGTTCTACCTCCGAGGCTTATGCAGTAGGACATTTAGGTAAAGTGACAGTGGGAAGCAAATCTTATTACAGCTTTGATGAAGATTTCGCAACTCTTAATCCATACATGGGTTCGGATGGAATAAAGCCTTTTATCAAGGTATGTCAGGAAGAAAATAAGGGGCTATTTATCCTTGTAAAGACATCCAATCCCAGCAGTGGTGAGTTCCAGGACAGAAAGCTGGCTGATGCGGATAACAGACCTCTTTATGAAATCGTCGGAGAGTATGTGGCTAAGTGGGGCGAGGAACACATGGGTGATACCTACAGCTATGTAGGAGCAGTAGTTGGCGCTACTTATCCGGAAATGGGTAAGGTTCTTCGTAAAATTATGCCTAAAACATATATTTTAGTGCCTGGCTATGGCGCACAGGGTGGCAAGGGTGCAGATCTGGTGCATTTCTTCAATGAGGATGGATTAGGTGCAATTGTAAACTCTTCCAGAGGCATTATTGCGGCATATCAGCAGGAAAAATATGCTTCCTTTGGATCAGAGCATTTTGCTGAAGCATCAAGAGCAGCTGTAGAGGACATGAGAAAAGATATCATGGACGCATTGAATAACCGCTCATAATGATAAAAGTATAACAAAGTAGTTTTAGGGAGATTATTTATGCCACATTCTTCAGGAGGCGGGTCTCATGGTGGAGGTTCCCATAGCAGTTATCACAGTAGTCACCATGGAGGAGGTTCTGGTCAGCCAAGCCGCCGGTTACAAACGCGTCCATTCAATGGTGCGCGAGTCTTTTTTACATACATAGACGGACATCCAGTGTATCGTTATGCGGATTATGATATTGTAGGAGAAGGCAAAAGGGCGCATATAAGACCGGCTACAGCAATTATTTCATTTGTTGTTGTCTTGGTTTTTCTTGCATTCATTTCTGTAGGAATGATACAGATTCCACGAAAGCTTTCTGTAAATACAGAAAAGGACATTAAGGTTGTTGATGAAATAAATATTCTGACCAATGAAGAAGAAACAGAAATTCAAATAAGACTTTCTGAGCTGTATGAAAAAACAGGCATTGCTACGACAGTTCTGGTGGAAGACAACAGTGCATGGCAACCATATTATGATTCACTGGAAGGCTATGCATATGACAGATATTGTCGAGAGTTTGAGGATGAGTACCATTGGCTGATTATTTATACACAACCTGAAAACCCGGATTCTGGTTTTATTGATTGGTACTGGGAAGGAATGATAGGAGACGATACAGCTTCTGCGTTGCCACAAGAAAGAATAGACGCATTCAATGAGGAATTGCAGGAGAATTTATACAGATATCCGGAAACACCCTCGAAAGCATTTATAAAAGCGTTTGATAATTTAATTACAGATTCACAAAAAATTTTGATAGATAGAGAAGGTCTTTTGGTTCTTCTGTCTTTCTTGGTGGTATATGGTTTCTTTATGGTAATAATCTGTTTTATTGAGCCTATGCAAAGGAAAAAGTATGCAGATTATGTTGAAGTGAAGAATAAAAAGCCTGTTGAAATCAAATGTGATTATTGTGGCGGAGTTTATATTGTCGGCACATGTACAACATGTCCCCATTGTGCAGCACCTGTAAAGACTGAGACGGAAGCCGAAGTCTGATAGGGGTGTTTAAAGGGCAATTTATATAGTGCAAGATAGAGCATGAAATGAAACGCTTGAGAAAAACTCTAAAAGCAGACTAATTGAAAAGCTCCTTTATTTATGGTAAGATTGGAAAAGATTAAGGAGTGCAAAGGAGATAGAAGTATGGAAAGCTATAAGCAGGAATTTATCGAATTTATGGTAGACAGCCAGGTGCTTAAGTTTGGCGAGTTTACGTTAAAAAGTGGCAGAAAATCCCCCTTCTTTATGAATGCAGGCGGCTATGTTACAGGTACGCAGCTGCGTAAGCTGGGAGAATATTATGCGAAGGCGATTCACGATAATTATGGTCTTGATTTTGATGTGCTCTTCGGGCCTGCTTATAAGGGGATCCCTCTTACCGTAGCAACCACTATGGCAATCAGTGAACTCTATGGAAAGGACATCCGCTACTGCTCAAACCGCAAGGAAGTTAAGGATCACGGTGATACAGGTATCCTGCTTGGAAGTAAGCTAAAGGATGGGGACAGAGTGGTGATTATTGAGGACGTAACTACCTCCGGCAAGTCCATTGAGGAAACCTTCCCGATTATTAAGGCACAGGCAGATGTAGAGGTTAAGGGCCTAATGGTATCCTTAAACCGCATGGAGAAGGGACAGACCGAGAAGAGTGCCCTTGAAGAGATTAAAGAAAAATACGGGTTTGATGCCAATGCCATTGTAAATATGCAGGAAGTGGTTGAATACCTTTATAATAAACCCTATAAGGGAAAGATTTACATTGATGATACCATTAAAGCGGCGATTGACGCATATTATGAGCAGTACGGGGCACAGTAAATTTTGATTTCGGAAAGGAGCATCCACATGGAAGAGAAAATTTATAAGACCATGAACGGAACCGGTGCAATGAGCATCGCCCTTGGCGTTGTGACGTTAGTGACAGGAATTGTCTGCGGAATATTGATGATTATTGGTGGAGCCAAATTGTTAGCAGGTAAGTCAAAGATTTTATTTTAGATGATGGCAGGGCATTTCTGAATTCAGAGATGCCCTCTTTCCTATAAGTAAACATTTGCGCATAAAAAAGGAAGAGAAGCAGGAATGGCAAGGACAAAAGGTTATATTTTTACCAATAAGGAGCACACAGAAAAGGGAATTATGTCAACCATATTGGGTGTGCTTGCGAATATTACGCTGGGAACAGCGGTATACCTATCTTATCTGAATAAAGGGGAAGCATCGGCACGTTACGGTGCAGCGGCACTTCTTGCGGTCATTTTTATGACTGTTGGTCTGGGACTTGGAATCTGGTCTACCACTGAGAAAGAAAAGTTTAAACTGTTTACGGTGCTTGGAATTATCGTAAATGTCCTGGCATTTGGGATGCTTAGTATTATATTGTTTGCAGGAGCGTATGTAGATTGATGGAAAGATTTTTACTGGCAAAAGAGCGTATACAGGAGATAAAGAATGAAAATATACTGAAACCGGAGTTTCAGGAGTATTTCAGGAAAACTGCAGAGTGGGCAGAACTGGTCTGTGATACCTATGAATTTGTGGAACAGGGCAGACTTGCTACTGCATCTATGGAGGAACTGAAGGAAAGAAATCACAGATTGTACGAGGATATCCTTCCGGGAAATTATGAAAACAGCTATGCCAATCCGGGCTGCAGTGCAGATTGCTTTGGAGAGGAATACGGGCAGATTCTATGCTTTCTTTATGGGGAGCTGCGGAGCATGATTCCTCTTGCTTTTGAAAAGAGAATGGAGGATTTGACCATCCGTATGGAGCTGTTTTTAGAGGTATACGGTTCCTTTCTCTGTGAACAGCAGGAAAATGGAGGGCTTCCAGCACCTCAGATTTTGAAGGAAATCCTCTACTGGTATGTCAGTGATTACACCAGGGAAGCCACTGAAAAGAAGCTGGATGATATGCTGAGTCCTGAGTCCGATTTTGCACTTAAGCTGATAGAAGGAGATTTGTCCAATCCCAGATACCTTTATTATTTTGGCGAGTATGTGACGGACAATGAAATAGAAACCTGGAAGCATTTGAATTCTTTGCAGGAAGAAACCCTGCAGAAGATGGCAGATACCTATACAGAGGGATATCGGATTGGTTTCCAGGTGGGGAATAAAGACATTTCCAAAAAGAAAACCGTAAATATCCGGTATTGTCTTGGTTTTGAACCCATGATTAAGAAAGCGGTGGACAATTTCAGAAAGATGGGACTAAAGCCCACCATTTATCGTGCTGCATCCAGTATTCTTCAGGGCAGAGGGATGAACCGCATTGGCTATTACGGAGCAATCCCCAATAAGCAGTATGATTTTGATCATAAGGACGATCAGGCGCTTGTGCTGGACAAAAAGCTGGTGCAGGTGCGCATGGAGGCATGGCAGGAAGGCTATGAAACGTATAAGGAGCAGGCGGCAGTGTTTGGCGGACCGGCGGTGGTAGAGGTATTTGGCGAAAAACCGGCAGATTTGAAGGAAAACCCCCACGCGCTTCATTTATCAGAAGCTCAGCAGAAGCTTACGGTGGAATATATGGCGGCAGCAGGGGAACTGCAAAACCGTTATATCAAGGGGGAGGAGAGAAGCTTTACCATTATTGCATTTCCGATTCCTGAGATTGGAGAAGCTTTCCCAGAAATATTTGATGAGGTAGTTCGTATTAATACTTTGGATTACAAGCTTTATCAAAGAATGCAGCAGGTAATCATTGATACGCTGGATCAGGGGAAATATGTGCTGGTTAAGGGAATGAAGGGGAATAAGACCAATATGAAAATTATGCTTCATACTCTTACAGACAGGGAAAAGCAGACTAATTTTGAAAATTGCGTGGCAGACGTAAATATTCCTGTTGGAGAGGTATTTACCTCTCCGGTGCTTGCGGGGACAGAAGGGACGCTCCATGTAAGTAAGGTTTACTTGAATGAATTGGAATATAAAGACATTATGTTAACCATACAAAATGGTATGGTTACAGACTATATTTGCAGTAATTTTGATACACCTGAGCAAAATCGAAAATATATCAGGGACAATGTATTGTATCATCATGAGACACTTCCTATGGGCGAGTTTGCAATTGGAACCAATACCACAGCCTTTGTGGCAGCAAGAAAGTATGGGATGGAGGATAAGCTTCCGATTCTAATTGCCGAAAAGACAGGACCCCACTTTGCTTTTGGAGATACCTGCTATTCTCATGCAGAGGAGGTGGCGGTATACAATCCCGACGGCAAAGAAATTATTGCAAGGGATAATGAGTGTTCTCTGAAACGACACAATCAGGACAGCGCCGCATATTTTAATTGTCATACAGATATTACAATTCCTTATGATGAGTTGGGCGAGGTCAGTGTGGTGACCCATGATGAGAGCGTAATTCCTGTTATCATAGAAGGAAGATTTGTGCTGCCTGGATGTGAGGAATTAAACCGTCCCTTGGAGGAAGCCAACTTATAAGAAATAGTTGAGAAAAGAAGTATTTTATAGTATGATGTTATAGAATGTAAGGCACAGAAGAATGGGAGGAAGTATTATGGCACAGGTAGGTATCGTAATGGGTAGTGACTCGGATATGCCGGTAATGGCGAAAGCAGCCGATGTCCTTGCAGAACTTGGAATTTCCTTTGAGATGAAGATTATTTCTGCTCACAGGGAACCGGATGTATTTTTTGAATATGCCCAAACCGCAGAGGAAAAGGGATTTAAGGTTATTATCGCAGGAGCAGGAATGGCAGCTCATTTGCCTGGAATGTGTGCGGCAATCTTTCCGATGCCGGTCATCGGTATTCCCATGCATACAACCTCTTTGGGAGGAAGAGATTCTCTTTATTCAATTGTTCAGATGCCCTCCGGAATACCGGTGGCTACAGTTGCAATTAACGGTGGCGCCAATGCAGGGCTTCTTGCAGCGAAGATTTTGGCAACCTCAGACCAGGAGCTTTTAGAGAAGCTGAAGGCATATAGTCAGAATATGAAAGAAAGTGTTCAGAAAAAAGATGAAAGACTTAGCCAGGTAGGCTATAAAAATTACTAATAAATACAGTTGGAGGAGAAAAAATGGATTACAAGAACGCCGGAGTTGATATTGAAGCAGGCTATCGCAGTGTGGAGTTGATGAAAAAGTATGTGAAGGAAACCATGAGACCCGAGGTGTTAGGTGGACTTGGCGGTTTTTCGGGAGCATTTTCCCTTTCTTCTATTAAAAATATGGAAAATCCTACTCTGGTTTCAGGTACAGATGGGGTTGGAACCAAGATTAAGCTTGCTTTCTTGATGGATAAGCATGATACGGTTGGAATTGACTGTGTGGCTATGTGCGTCAATGACATTGCATGTGCCGGCGGAGAACCAATCTTTTTCCTTGATTATATTGCATGCGGAAAGAATTATCCCGAAAAGATCGCGACCATCGTAAAGGGTGTGGCTGAAGGCTGTAAGCAGGCAGGGGCTGCACTGATCGGAGGAGAGACTGCAGAGCATCCGGGGCTGATGCCTGAGGATGAATACGATCTTGCAGGATTTGCAGTTGGTGTGGTTGACCAGAAGGATTTGATTACAGGAGAAAATATTAAGCCCGGAGATGTACTAGTTGGCATTGCTTCCTCCGGTGTTCACAGCAATGGCTTTTCGCTGGTAAGAAAAGTCTTTGAAATGACCAAAGAAAGCCTTGATACATATTATGATGAGTTAGGGACAACTTTGGGAGAGGCACTGATTGCACCTACTAAGATTTATGTGAAGGCATTAAAGAGTGTGAAGGATGCAGGAGTTACCATTAAGGGATGCAGCCATATTACCGGAGGCGGTTTTTATGAGAACATTCCCAGAATGCTTCCTGAAGGTGTTGTAGCAGTTGTCGAGAAGGACAGTTATCCGATTCCCGCTATTTTCAAGCTGATGCAGAAAAAGGGAAATCTGGAAGAAAAGATGATGTACAATACTTACAATATGGGACTTGGCATGGTACTTGCCCTTGATCCTTCAGATGTAGATAAGGCAGTAGCAGCTATCGAAGCTGCCGGAGAAGCAGCCTATGTGGTTGGAAAGGTAGAAGCCGGCGAAAAGGGAGTAACCATATGCTGAATATAGTCGTGTGTGTTTCCGGTGGTGGAACAAATCTACAGGCAATTATAGATGGTGTTGAAAGTGGAACCATCAGGAATACAAATATAGCAGGTGTTATTAGCAATAATGCAGGGGCTTATGCACTGGAAAGAGCACAAAACGCTGGAATACCGGCATTTTGTGTCTCACCCAAAGATTTTTCAAATCGTAGGGAATTTAATGAAGCTTTTCTGAAAAAACTCGAAGAATTAAATCCTGATTTAATTGTGCTGGCGGGATTTCTTGTAATTCTTCCAGAAAAAATGATTCAGGTTTATCGTGATCGTATTATCAATATTCATCCTTCCTTGATTCCTTCTTTTTGTGGAACCGGATATTACGGACTTAAGGTTCATGAGGCAGCGCTCCAAAGAGGGGTAAAGATAACCGGAGCTACTGTGCATTATGTGGATGAAGGAACTGATACTGGAAGGATTATTATGCAGAAGGCGGTGGAGATTCAGGAAGGGGATACCCCGGAAATTCTTCAGCGCAGAGTGATGGAACAGGCAGAATGGATTATATTGCCTAAAGCGATTGATGAGATTGCTATGGCACATCAGAAATAGAAGGATGAGTGACACTTCGGAATGGAGGATAAGGTGAAAGTACTGATTGTAGGAAGCGGTGGCAGAGAGCATGCCATTGCCACCAGTGTAGCAAAGAGTAAGAAGGTAGACAAAATTTATTGTGCCCCCGGAAATGCAGGTATCGGACTGATTGCTGAATGTGTTCCCATCGGCGCAATGGAATTTGATAAAATTGTAGCGTTTGCCAAAGAGAAGGAAATTGATCTTACCATTGTAGGGATGGATGATCCTCTGGTGGGTGGTCTTGTAGATGAACTGGAACAGGCGGGACTCAGGGCATTTGGTCCTAGAAAGAATGCTGCAATTCTGGAGGGGAGCAAGGCTTTTTCCAAGGATCTTATGAAGAAGTATCACATTCCCACAGCAGGCTATGAAACCTTTGATTCTGCGGAGGCTGCGCTTGAGTATCTGGAAACAGCTCAGTTTCCTATTGTGCTGAAGGCAGATGGACTGGCACTTGGAAAAGGAGTGTTAATTTGCCAGAACTTGGAAGAGGCGAAGGAAGGCGTGAAGACCATCATGCTTGATAAGCAGTTTGGCAGTGCCGGGAACCGTCTTGTAATTGAAGAATTTATGACCGGAAGGGAAGTGTCCGTTCTTTCTTATGTGGACGGAAAGACTATTAAGACTATGACATCTGCGCAGGATCATAAGCGTGCCGGAGATGGAGACACTGGGCTGAATACAGGTGGTATGGGAACCTTTTCCCCCAGTCCATTTTATACACAGGAAGTGGATGAGTTCTGTAAGAAATATATATATCAGGCAACTGTGGATGCCATGGCAGCAGAAGGAAGAGAGTTTAAAGGAATTATTTTCTTTGGACTGATGCTGACCGAAAAGGGACCTCGTGTATTGGAATATAATGCCAGATTTGGTGATCCGGAGGCACAGGTGGTTCTTCCCAGAATGAAGAATGATATTATTGAAGTAATGGAGGCATGCATTGACGGAAGACTCGATCAGATTGATCTTCAGTTTGAGGATAACGCTGCAGTCTGTGTAGTCCTTGCCTCGGAAGGATATCCTGTAAAGTATGAAAAGGGATTCTTAATCAGAGGTCTTGAGAAATTTGAAGGTCAGGATTCTTATTTCTGTTTCCATGCAGGAACCAAACAGACAGAGGAAGGAATTGTGACCAACGGAGGAAGAGTGCTGGGAATAACGGCAAAGGGCAGGGATTTAAAGGAAGCAAGAGCCAATGCCTATGCAGCAACCGAATGGATTACTTTTGAGAATAAATATATGCGTCATGATATCGGAAAGGCGATTGACGAGGTGTAAACGGAGGAAAGTGACATATGGCTGATTCAATGGAAAGTAAGCTGTTGTCGGAGAAAATTGGAAGACCTATTATTTGCAAATTATGTGGCGGCATTATGGTTTACAAAGGTGTAGGAGAGTATCAGTGTGAGGAATGTGGGAGCATGGACTATGATGATTACGGGAAGGTGCGTAATTATCTTGAGCGGCATAGGGGTGCCAATGTTGCATCAATTTCAATTGCTACCGGTGTGCCTCGGAAGGTTATCAGAGACATGATTAAGGAAAACCGCTTTGAAGTGATTGAGGACAGGGGCGGATACATCAGATGTGAAATCTGTGGAGTCAATATCAGCAGTGGACGTTTGTGCTGGAAGTGTGAGGAAGCATATCACAGAGAAGTAGAAGCCAAAATACGTGCGGCGAAAAAGAGAAATATTTCTATTTATGGAGAAATTGCACGCAGTGAGCAGGGGAGTAAACGTTATACAAGGGGACAATAAAGGAGAAAGTAAAGTGAAAAAGTTAGGTTTAGTAAAAGGACTGGCAGGCTTGGCTGTTGTGATATTCGTTTTTTGTGCGACTACATTTACAAGTCTGGCAGCGAAGGGAACAATAACTGCAGAAACTGCTAAGATTCGTAAGGAGACGAGCACAGACAGTGAAGTAGTGGGAAGTACTGTAAAGGGAAAGTCCATTGATATTCTGGAGGCTGTAAAGGACAGCGCCGGAACAGTGTGGTATAAGGTTTCTGTTACTGATGGTGGCTATGGTTATATCAGAAGCGATCTTGTACAAACCAATGAAACAATTCAGGTAACTGCAAGTAGTTCCACAAGCAGTTCTGAAAGTGCAAGTCAATCTTCAGGCACAACAACAGAAAGTGGAGAAAAGCCCGCTGCAACAGTGCCCACTTCCATTGGAGAGCAGCAGGCAACAGTTAAGTCAGATGGAAGTGTCAGAATTCGCTCTGGTGCTTCTACCAAGCATGATACAGTAGCATCCCTGCCGGGAGGAACGGCGATTACATTAATTGGAGAGGCCAATGACAATGCAGGAAACAAGTGGTATCAGATGACCTGCAATTATAATAACAAGACCATTGAGGGATACATCCGATCTGATTTGATCGAGATTGGTGCAGCAGGTAACAGTGAAGGTGCGGAGGAGACAGGAGAAAACGCCGAAGGCGAAATGTCGGAAGGCACTGAGGGAGAAATGCCAGAAGAACCTCAGGAGGAAGTGCCTGAAGAACCGGTGCCTGAGAATAATGACTATGAAATTGTCTATACTCAGAATGATGTAGGCGAATATGAATATTATCTTTATGATAATATTAACGGAACTAGACAAAAATTGAATGAATTGCTTACCGCAGTGGGAGTAGCAAATGAAAACACATTGAAGCTGCAGGACCAGGTAGATAAAGAAAAGATTATCATTATTATTCTTGCAGTTGTGATTGTAATTCTGTTTATTGTGCTTACGATTCTTCTGTTCAAAATCAGAGATCTCAGTTATGATTACGAATATGAGGAAGAAGAAGAGGAAGAAGAGCCCGAACTGGTTAGAAAGAAGAGTAAAAAACGCATGACCCAGGAGGAAGAGATTGCTCCGGTCAAGAAGAAAAAAGCGTCATCCTCAAAGGACGTGGAGCGACCCTCTAAGACTCAGGAGAGGGCAGCTTCCAGAACAAAGGGAAATGGTGAGCTTTATGCAGCAGAAAAAAAAGAAACGGTTAAGAAGCCTGTGACTAGAAAAGCCCAAAATTTCCTGGTGGATGATGATGAATTTGAATTTGAGTTTTTAAACATGGATGATAAGGATTTATAAGCACAAAAGAGGAATAGCATCAGCTATTCCTCTTGTATCCTGGCGTGATAAACTGTTGCGCTGTTTCCAGCGCATAACTTACAGAAGGAAGGAATGTGCGTATGATTATTGAAATAGATTTTAACAGTGAAGAGGCACTTTATTTACAGCTTCGCAATCAAATTATTATGGGGATTGCAACTGCGAAGTTTCAGGAGGGGGATGCGCTTCCTTCTGTGCGGCAGTTAGCGGATGATATTGGCATCAATATGCACACAGTGAATAAAGCTTATACGGTATTAAAACAGGAAGGCTTTGTGAAGGTGGATCGAAGAAGAGGTGCTGTGATTGCGCTGGATATTAATAAGATCAGAGCTCTTGAGGAAATGAACGAAGATTTACGGGTTATTTTGGCCAAAGGAATTTGCAAGGGTATTTCCAGAGAAGAAGTACACCGGATGATAGATGAAGTATATGAAGAGTTTGGAGGAGCCTAAAAATGCAGTCATGTGGTTTTACAGATAAGGCAAAAACAGTACTTACGTTGGCAGAAAAGACAGCGTCCAGAATGCATACCGGATATGTGGGCACAGAACATATTCTGGTCGGTCTGCTGAAAGAAGGTACGGGAGTGGCAGCTAAAGTCCTTGAGGAAAATGGCGCAGATGAGGATAGAATCATAGAGATGATCAGAGAACTGATAGTGCCGGAAGCAGCTGTTGCGACAAAGGAACGGGAAGGGTATTCTCCAAGAGCGCAAGCTGTACTGGAGGAAGCTCACAGGCAGTCGGAACGCTTCGGGGCAGAAGAAACAGGGACAGAACATCTTTTTCTCGCACTGTTAAAGGAAGGCGAAAACGTAGCAGTACGCCTGCTAAATACATTAGGATTGTCTGTTCAAAAGTTGTATGTTGATACGTTGGTTGCCATGGGAGAAGATGGAAGCCTGTATAAAGAGGATCTCGGGAAAAAACAAAACAGGAAAAGCAAACAGACATCTACTCTGGAGCAGTATAGCCGCGATTTGACGGCCCTTGCAGCGGCTGGAAAGCTGGATCCCGTAATTGGAAGGGAAAATGAGATTAAGCGTGTGATAGAAATTCTGAGCCGTAGGACCAAGAATAATCCCTGCCTGATCGGAGAACCGGGTGTAGGTAAAACAGCCGTGGTAGAAGGGCTTGCACGACGCATTGTGGCGGGGGAAGTCCCTTTTACGGTACAGAATAAGCGTCTTCTTACGTTGGATTTATCCGGTATGGTTGCGGGTTCCAAATACAGGGGAGAATTTGAGGAAAGAATTAAGAAGGTAATTCGTGAGGTCCAGGAAGATGGAAATGTAATTTTGTTTTTGGACGAGATGCATACCATTATTGGGGCCGGCGGAGCGGAAGGAGCCATTGATGCTTCCAATATCTTAAAACCCTCGCTGGCGAGAGGCGAATTGCAGTTGATTGGTGCAACCACAGTGGCGGAATATCATAAGTATGTGGAGAAGGACGCTGCTTTAGAACGTCGTTTTCAATCTGTTTATGTGGAGGAACCTACCATTGAAGAGGCTGTTGATATTTTAAAAGGTGTGGCACCTAAATACGAGGAGCACCACAAGGTTAAGATTACAGAGGAGGCAATCCGGGCTGCGGTACAGCTCTCGGAGCGTTATATCAATGACAGAAATTTGCCGGATAAAGCCATTGATCTGATTGATGAGGCGGCTTCTGCGGTGCGGTTAAAGAATATGCATACACCCGAGAAACTTAAGGAAATGCTGAACCGTATTTCGGAAATGGATCTGGAGGTGGAACAGTGCCTTAAGGAACAGAATCTGGAAAAGGCTTCCTTGGTTCGTACCGAACAGGATAAGCTGATTAGAAAGTATGAACGTGCAAAGGAAAAGAATCGCAGACAGCAGTCGGAGAACAGCTTTTTTATTGGGGAAAATGAAATTGCAGAGGTAGTTGCTTCCTGGACGAAAATTCCAGTGAACAAGCTTACAGAAAAAGAGAGTGAGAGACTGCTGAAACTGGAAAAAATTCTTCATAAACGTGTGATTGGGCAGGAGGCAGCTGTTTCAGCGGTGTCCCGTGCAATTCGCAGAGGAAGAGTAGGACTTCAGGATCCTAACAGACCCATTGGCTCCTTCCTATTCCTGGGTCCTACCGGTGTTGGAAAGACGGAACTGAGTAAGGCATTGGCAGAGGCAATGTTTGGCTCTGAAAATGCTCTGATTCGTGTGGATATGTCAGAATATATGGAAGGTCATTCTGTATCGAAGATGATAGGATCCCCTCCGGGATATGTAGGATTTGAGGAAGGAGGACAGCTGAGCGAGAAGATTCGAAAGAATCCTTATTCGGTTGTTTTGTTTGATGAAATTGAGAAAGCCCATCCAGACGTATTTAACGTACTCTTACAGGTACTGGATGATGGACACATTACAGATTCAAAAGGAAGAAAGGTCAGTTTCAAGAACACAATACTGATTATGACATCTAATGCGGGGGCACAGAGGATTATTTCCCCTAAGAATTTGGGCTTTTTTACAGAAACTACCAAAGAGCAGGACTATGAAAAGATGAAGTCCGGTGTTATGGAAGAGGTTAAAAAGCTGTTTAAACCGGAATTCATCAATCGAATTGATGAAATTATGGTGTTCCAGCCCCTTGGAAAAGAAGAAATGCATGAGATTATCAATCTTCTTGGAAATAACCTTGCTAAGCGTTGCAAAAAACAGATGCAGATCAGTCTGTCTTTAAGCAGTGCCCTTAAAGAACACATTGTCACCAAATATTCAGATGACAAGATGGGTGCACGTCCTTTAAAGAGAGCGCTTCAAAATGTGGTGGAAGATAAGCTTGCGGAAGAAATCTTAGAGGGACGTGTGAAAGCAGGAGATACAGTGACAGTGGGTTATCGAAAAGAGCAGGTTGTCTTTGATGTGAAAGAAAAAATTAAATAGAAAAAGATTTTTATTTTTTGGTAGATATCAAAGAAAAAATATATTATACTGACATTAACTTAAAGGTAAATCTTAAGATACTAGGCAGGAGGACATAAGAAAATGGCTGTTGTAGATGAATTGCTTCGTTCAGAAACAGATGGAACCATCAGTTTTGGAAATCATAAACTTGCGGACAAGGCAAAACTGGAAGATTTTGAACATTGTGGAGATTTGTACAAGGTTAAAACCTTTAAGACAATGACCAAGTTAGAGAGAAACGGAATGTTCGTATATGAATCTGTGCCGGGAACCAGCGTTCTTCATTTTGCAGAGTCAGCAGATGAGGTGAACTTTATTGTAGAAGGCGATGAGGATGCCCAGATTACTTTGGATCTGAATGAGGACACGGAATATGAAGTGTTTGTAAATGAAAAGAGTATTGGCAAGATGAAGACTAATTTGGGAGGCAAGTTAAACATCAGTGTAGAACTTGCAGGTGCCGGAGAGGTAAGCGTTAAGATTACCAGATAAAGCCGGAAAGTAAAAGTATGTATAGTGGGCTGCTGCAAAAGGCAAATCAGCCGTTTTGCAGCAGTTTTTCTGTCCAATAGCATGATTCAAAAGTGAACCGGTATTTGGTGGCGTTGAAACAAAAAGGAGAAGTTTATGGCAAAAGGGAAAAACACCACGATTTTTTTCTGTCAAAATTGCGGATATGAATCCACTAAGTGGATGGGGCAGTGCCCCGGATGCAGACAATGGAACAGCTTTGTGGAGGAAACGGTAGTGACCGGAACCTCTTCTAAGGCAGTGAAGAACACTTCCGGTAAACTGCATAAACCATCAGCATTGTCAGAAATATCTCTAGAAGAAGAGGATCGTATCAGCACCCATATGCAGGAGCTTGACAGAGTTCTTGGCGGGGGACTTGTAAAGGGTTCGCTTACACTGGTAGGGGGAGATCCGGGAATTGGAAAGTCCACTTTATTACTGCAGGTGTGCAGAAATCTGGCATCAGATCAACGTGAAGTACTATATGTTTCGGGGGAGGAATCCCTAAAACAGATTAAGATTCGTGCCAATCGAATTGGAGAATTTAATGAGTATTTGAAGCTTTTGTGCGAGACAAGCCTGGAAGTCATTGAGGAAACTATCCGCCATGCCAAACCGGAGGTAGTGGTAATTGATTCTATTCAGACAATGTATCATGATAATGTTTCCTCTGCACCAGGAAGTGTTTCACAGGTCAGGGAGGCAACCGGTTTGTTGTTACAGCTGGCAAAAGGGCTTAATATTTCTATCTTTATTGTAGGACATGTTACAAAGGAAGGGACTGTTGCGGGTCCAAGAGTTTTAGAGCACATGGTAGATACCGTGTTGTATTTTGAAGGCGACAGACATGCATCCTACCGAATTTTGAGAGGGGTGAAGAACCGCTTTGGATCCACTAATGAAATTGGGGTTTTTGAGATGGAGGCGTCGGGACTCAAGGAAGTACAGAATCCTTCTGAATTTATGTTGAGTGGGAAACCGGAGGAGGCAAGCGGATCGATTGTGGTCTGTTCCATGGAAGGAACCCGGCCCATGCTGATAGAAATTCAGGCGCTGGTCTGCCATACAAGTTTTGGGATTCCCAGACGTCAAACCATAGGAACCGATTTTAACAGAGTGAATCTGTTGATTGCGGTGCTGGAAAAAAGGCTGGGCATGTCTCTTGGAAACTACGATGCCTATGTAAACATTGCAGGTGGCATGAAAATTATGGAACCGGCAATAGATCTCGGCATTGCCATGGCAATTGCTTCCAGTTTTAAGAACAGAGCCATTGATGACAGACTGATTGCGATTGGTGAAGTTGGATTAAGCGGTGAGGTGCGAGGCGTCAGTCAGATTCAAGCACGGGTTTCGGAGGCAAAGAAGTTGGGATTTAAAAGCTGTGTCATTCCCTATGTATGCATGGACAGTGTGAAGGAGATTGCAGGGATTAAGTTGATTGGTGTCAAATCAGTGGGAGATGCCATAGATCTAATCTGATTTTAAACGTCGTCTTTTCTGTGGCGCTGCAAACTGGGGTGTCCTTTCAGTGCCTTTTGACAGTCTGCAGCGGCACAGGAAGGAAAGAGCTTGAACTGTTACGAAGAAATTAACAAAATTAACAAAATTTTAAAAAAATATGTTCAAAAGTGGCAGCATGTGATAAGATATAGCATGAATTTACATATTTAGCAGTATTGTTGAACCGTTACAATATGCAGAAAAGAGGAAATATGGATAAGAAGAAATGGGTGAAACATATCCCATTATTTATTTTAGAGTTCATTGTGTTAGTGGTAGCCGGTTGTATATTATACGTTACCTTGCGGGCGACAGATAAAGAAAGCGGTGCAGTTAAGGATAATATTCAGGAAGAGGAAATTGCGGTCAATGAAGAAGTAAAAGAAAAGATTAAGGAAACAGAAGAAACAGGAACGGAGAATGAGTACACTGGCATTTTCAATATTGCGTTTTTTGGTGTGGATGCCAGAGACGGAAGTTTGGGCAAAGGCAACAGAAGTGACACGATTATGATATGCTCCATTGATATGGACAGCCATGAGGTGAAATTAATTTCCATTTACAGAGATACTTACCTGAATCTTGGAAATGACACCTATAAGAAATGTAATGCTGCATATGCGCTGGGTGGTCCTGAACAGGCAATCGGCATGATCAACTTAAATACCGATATGTATATAACGGATTACATTACAGTGGGATTTGAGGGTCTTATGAAGGCTGTAGATGCCTTGGGCGGAGTTGAAATGGAGATTACTGAAACAGAGATGATCCATTTGAACAACTATCAGAGTACGATGGCATCGGAGATGGGAATTGAGTATACACCTGTAACTGCGGCGGGGAAACAAAATTTAAATGGTCTGCAGGCAACTGCTTACTGTCGTATCCGTTATGGTGGTGGAGATGATTTCAGACGTGCAAAGCGACAGAGGGATGTTCTTACTGCCATGATTGAAAAAGGAAAAAAATCTTCCATTGGAACTCTTACAGAAGCAATGAATGCAGTATTACCCAGTGTAAGGACATCTTTGGATGTGGAGGATATTATTCCGGTGCTTGGTATGGTTGCTGATTATAAGGTAACTGTAAGTGACGGTTTTCCTTTTGAAGGGATGAGAAATGGGGGGACCATTGGCACCAACGGTTCCTGTGTTGTGCCTACCTCTCTGGAAGAGAACGTAATCAAACTCCACAAACTGCTTTATGGAGAGGAAAATTATGAGCCTTCTAAAGAAATAGAAGAATTTAGCAGGATTATTGAGGAAGATACCAAGGACTATCTACAGTATTAGTAAAATTTTGTTGACAGATGGTTGTGTGATAAGTTATAATAGCATTCGGTGGTCTTAAAACTACCGATATAGGGGCATAGTTCAAAGGTAGAACAGCGGTCTCCAAAACCGTCGATGTGGGTTCGATTCCTACTGCCCCTGCGAAGAAAAAGAGTTCGCTTGCGAGCTCTTTTTTGTTTTGCGTGTTAGACGAAGAGGAAATTTATTTAGAAGAGCCTTCAATGGGCGGCAAGGGGAAGCTTGATAAGCCTATCTATGGATAAAAACAGAAAGCCCTGAGAAAAATCTCAGGACTTCCTGCTTGTGTAAAAGGGGAATTCTTCCGGAATTGCTAATTAGCCTGAGTTGATTTTGTTTATCAACTCTTATGTTATTATATTGTCGTAAAAAGATAAAATCTATAAATATTTTGACTAATAGTAACATTATATTAGCAAAATCAATGAGTTTTTACAAATTTCTTTTATTTAATTCTGCATGATGTTATTTCCTTGAAAATTTTTGAGAGTGTACATTTTTTAAATTTATGGTAAGATAAAAGTGTATGTACGCTTGTTGGGTGGTTAGGACATAGAAGTTGATCATGAGAAGGGATATGGTTTTATGGAAAATGAAAATATTTACAGACAGGAAATGTTAAATAAGTATCGGTCTGCAATGGGAGATCTGTTTCGCTATATTCCGTGGTTTGAACAGAAGATGGGCGCAAAGACCATGCAGACATATGCAGGGAATGACAGCCCCAGCAATTCTGTCCCTATTCCGGTATATGATAGTACCCTCCTTGGGTTTGTGAAGGAGATGCAGAGAACCGGGTTGATGGATCGCAATTATGTATATGTATACTCTCAATATGGCATCAAAAATGAGCAGGATGAATTAAATTTGATTAACCAGGTTGAATTTAAGGATATAGAGGTTATCTTTGGTATTATGGCAAAATATGTGCTGGGAGGCATGACGAAGGGGATGCTTTGGTCTAAGGCAGTGGAAAACGGAGTTTTTTTGCACGGATTAAAACGTATTAAAGAATTACTTGAAATTTGGGATCAGCCACTGGCATAGGAGTAATATGGAATGAGCGACAAATCGGCACAGAAAAAGAAGTATATTATTGAAACTGCAAGAGAAGTGTTTAAGGTAAAGGGCTACAAGGAAGTTACCATGAAGGACATTGTGGAGGCATGCGAAATCAGTCGTGGTGGTCTTTACCTTTACTTTCAGAGTACCAGAGAGCTTTTTGAGGAAGTGCTTAAATTAGAGCAGGAGGATGGAGAGGATGTATTTGCAGGGAGTAATCCTGAGGAGGTTATGCCCTCCGATATCCTTGCGTTGTTCCTCAAGGAGCAGAAAAAGGAGCTTCTTAACAGAAAGCCTTCTCTCAACAAGGCGATTTATGAATACTTTTTTGCAAATCAGATACCCGCTAAGGATAATTTACTGAAGAAGCAATTTGATGCTGCTGTATACATTATTGAGAAACTGATTGATGCGGGTGTGGAGAACGGAGAATTCTACTGTGAGGATTCAAGAGGCGCAGCAAGAAATATTATGTATGTGCTGGAGGGGCTTAAAATTGCTTCCCAAACCAGAGGAGTTTCAGAGGCGGCAGTGGACAGAGAAATGATGTATGTGATGCAGGGGCTGATCGCAGAGGATTAGCCTGTTGGAAGAAATAATGAAAGCTTCAAGTGGGAAGACTTGAAGCTTTTTGTGAGTATACAGAAGTAAAGTGTGAGGGATTGAGCGTATGATAGAAGAAGTTTTTTCGGTAGAACTGCCGGTAGGAGAAAAACTTGTCATTAAAAAGAACAGGCTTACAGGAAAGGAGCCATTTTCCAAGAGGCTGGCGATTGTGACCGGAATTCATGGAGACGAATTTGAAGGACAATATATTTGTTACGAGGTCGCCCGTCGGATTATGGGTGGTATAGAATACTTTAACGGTACAGTAGACCTTTATCCGGCGTTGAATCCGTTGGGGCTGGACATTGCTGATCGAAAAATCCCCAAGCTGAATATGGATTTAAACAGGATGTTCCCAGGTAAAAAGAACGGAACGACTATGGAACGTGTTGCAGCTGCAATTATAGATGATATTTCAGGAGCGGACATGTGCCTGGATGTGCATGCCAGCAATATTTTTGTAAAGGAAATTCCGCAGGTACGTGTCAGTGAAGAGTTTGCAGATAAACTGCTCCCCTATGCAAAGCTTTTAAATACGGATATGGTCTGGACCAATGCTTCTGCAACGGTTCATGAATCTACACTGACTCATTCTATGAATATGCTGGGAGTTCCTTCCATGGTAGTGGAAATGGGAGTGGGAACCAGAATTGACAGGGGCTATGGTAGCCAGGTGGTAGACGGTATCTTTCATCTTATGAAAGAAATGGGGATGTGGGATGGTTCTGTGGGAGAAATTCAATATCCTGCCATTTCCACTGATGGAGAGGTGGAATTTATTCGTTCCCGGATTACCGGTGTATTCCTTCCAACCATTGAGCACAATCATTATGTCACAAAAGGCGATAAATTAGGAGAGATTGTGAGTCCTCTGGAGGGAAGGATACTGGAGGAAATCATTGCAGAAAAGAGTGGTCTGGTATTTACCTTAAGAGAATACCCCTTTGTAAGGGAAGGTTCTCTTCTGGCAAGAATACTGACAGGAATCGGGGAGGAATAAAGTATGCATAAAGAGGAAATTTATACCGTAAAATCTCCCTATCGTGAGGACATGACCATTTGGGGTTATCGCTTTGGAAAGGGTGAACCGGCGGCCTGTATTTTGGGTTCTGTAAGAGGAAATGAAATGCAGCAGATGTACATTTG
The DNA here is from genome assembly GCA_945868485.1 of uncultured Lachnospiraceae bacterium. Taxonomy (GTDB): domain Bacteria; phylum Bacillota; class Clostridia; order Lachnospirales; family Lachnospiraceae; genus Suilimivivens. Next base: position 23,980 of record CAMBLS010000003.1, read on the forward strand.
TTCCCAGCTTGTGCGGGCGCTGAAGGAGCTGGAGGCTAATGGGTGCATTAATGCCAATAAACGGATTATGGTTATTCCGGTCATTAACGGAATGGGATTAAATGTAAGCAAAAGATTTTTTGGCGTAGAGGATATGGACATTAACAGGGGATTTCCGGGGAAAGTAAACGGAGATACTACAGACCGCATTGCACATGGAATTTTTGAAAAAATCAAAGAGTATACCTATGGAATTCAGCTGACCAGCTTTTACATGTCAGGAGAGTTTGTTCCTCATGTAAGGATGATGGAAACTGGTTATCAGAATACGTCACTGGCAAACCTGTTTGGGCTTCCCTATGTGGTAGTGAGAAAGCCCAGCCCGTTGGATACTAAAACACTTAATTACAACTGGCAGAATGAAATGACAGCAGCTTTTTCTGTTTACACTAATAAGAATGATACCATTGATGAAGAAAGCGCAAGGCAGGCGGTTGCAGCAGTGCTCCGCTTCCTTACAAGGATGGGGATCATTCGATATGAAAGTCACAGTGGATATATCAGTCATGTGATTATGGAGCATGACCTAACCGATGTACATGTGGAAATGGGAGGAATCTTTAAAGGTCTTGTTAAGCCCGGTGAGGATGTGCGGTACGGGGAATTGTTGGCAGAGGTAATCGATCCCTATGAAGGCTTTATCAGAGAAACCATTACGGCACCGACGGACGGAATCGTGTTTTTTGCTCACACGGAACCATTGGTAGCGCAGGGCGACATTGCCTACCGTTTGATCCACAGACTTCATTTGTAAAGATGGCATTGCAAAATGTGGCAGATTCGGTATAATGAAAGTATTGCAATGTACATATCACAATAATAAACGGAGGATGATTTAGTTCACCATGGGAAACGTAAAACGTATCTATGTAGAAAAGAAAGCTCCTTTTGCAGTTAAGGCAAAGGAACTGAAGGAGGAAATTGGCAGTTATCTTGGAATTACAGGCGTGCGGGAAGTTCGGGTATTCATTCGCTACGATGTGGAGAACCTTTCAGAGGAAACCTTTGAGCGGGCACTAAACAGTGTTTTTTCAGAGCCGCCGGTAGATATCCTTTACAGAGAAAGCATTGAAGTTCCTGCTGACGGACAGGTATTCAGCGTAGAGTATCTGCCAGGGCAGTTCGATCAGCGTGCAGATTCCGCTATGCAGTGCGTGAAGTTTCTGAAAGAGGATGAGGAGCCGGTCATTAAGACAGCGGTAACTTATCTGATAATTGGTGAGGTGACTTCCGATGAATTTGATAAGATTAAAGCATATTGTATCAATCCGGTGGATTCAAGGGAAACCGGAATGGAGAAACCGGATACGCTGATTACCGAATATGATGATCCGGCAGATGTAGCTGTCTTTGAAGGCTTTCAGGAAATGCCAGAGGAAGACTTGAGGGAATTATATGACAGTCTGGGACTTGCCATGACCTTTAAGGATTTTCTTCATATTCAGAATTATTATGCAGGGGAAGAACACAGAGATCCTACTATGACGGAAATACGTGTCCTTGATACTTACTGGTCAGACCATTGTCGTCATACCACTTTCTCTACAGAATTAAAGAATATTGAATTTAAGGACGGTTATTACAGGACACCTTTAGAAACCTCTTTCCAGAGCTATTTAGATACCAGAGGTGAGATCTTTGAGGGAAGAAGTGATAAGTTTGTCTGCCTGATGGATCTTGCTCTGATGGCAATGCGTAAACTGAAAAAGGATGGAAAATTGCAGGATATGGAGGAATCTGATGAAATCAATGCATGTTCTGTTGTTGTACCCGTTGAAATGGATTATGGTGATGGGCCTGTAACAGAAGAATGGCTGGTATTCTTTAAAAATGAAACTCATAACCATCCTACAGAGATTGAGCCCTTTGGTGGGGCAGCTACCTGTCTTGGAGGCGCTATCCGTGATCCGCTGTCAGGAAGAGGTTATGTATATCAGGCGATGCGTGTAACCGGTGCAGCAGACCCGACAGTCCCTGTATCAGAAACCTTAAAGGGCAAGCTGTCTCAGAAGAAGCTGGTAAGAGGCGCTGCTAACGGATATTCTTCTTACGGAAACCAGATTGGACTTGCAACCGGTTATGTAAAGGAAATTTATCATCCTGATTATGTGGCAAAACGTATGGAAATAGGTGCGGTCATGGGTGCAGCACCCAGAAAAAATGTAATCAGAGAGAATTCAGATCCTGATGATATCATTATTCTCCTTGGCGGACGGACAGGGCGTGACGGCTGTGGCGGTGCTACCGGTTCCTCTAAGGTGCACACAGAAAGCTCCATTGAAACCTGTGGCGCTGAAGTACAAAAGGGAAATGCACCTACAGAACGTAAAATACAGAGACTTTTCAGAAGAGGGGAAGTCAGCAGGATTATTAAGAAATGCAATGACTTTGGTGCCGGCGGTGTATCTGTTGCAATCGGAGAGCTGGCAGACGGTCTGGTAGTAGATCTTGACAAGGTGCCTAAGAAATATGCAGGTCTGGATGGAACAGAGCTTGCCATTTCCGAATCTCAGGAGAGAATGGCGGTGGTAGTAGACCCTAAGGATGTAGATGCTTTCTTAGATTACGCGGCAGAAGAAAACTTAGAGGCGGTTCCGGTTGCAGTTGTAACCGAAGAACCCAGGCTGGTACTAAAATGGAGAGGTAAGGAGATTGTCAATATTTCCAGAGCCTTCTTAGATACCAATGGTGCACATCAGGAAACGAACGTTATAGTAGATATTCCTGACAGCGAGGATAATTACCTTAAAAAGATTGCAGTTCCCGGCGTGAAGGAGGCCCTTGAACAGGATGATATTAAGGGCGCATGGCTGAAGGAATTAAATGATTTGAATGTATGCTCCCAGAAGGGACTGGTGGAAATGTTTGACTCTTCCATCGGTGCGGGAAGCGTGCTGATGCCTTATGGCGGTAAGTATCAGCTTACGGAAACACAGACCATGGTTGCCAAGCTTCCCGTGTTAAAGGGAAAGACAGATACTGTTACCATGATGAGTTATGGATTTGATCCCTATCTTTCTTCATGGAGTCCTTATCATGGAGCTGTCTATGCAGTAACAGAGTCGATGGCGAAAATTGTAGCAGGGGGCGGAGATTTCAGTAAAATACGTTTTACTTTCCAGGAATATTTCAGACGTATGACTTCTGATCCTGAGAGATGGAGTCAGCCTTTTGCAGCATTGCTTGGTGCTTATGATGCACAGATAGGCTATGGTCTTCCTTCTATCGGCGGTAAGGACAGTATGTCAGGAACCTTTAACGAAATTGATGTTCCGCCTACCCTTGTATCCTTTGCAGTAGATGTGGCTGAGAAGAAGGATATTATTACACCTGAATTGAAGGAAGCAGGGAATGTACTGATTCAGTTCTGGTTTGACAAGGATGAATATGATATTCCTGTTTATGAACATGTAATGCAGACTTATCGCTTTATTTCCAGGCTGATGAAGGCGGGTAAGGTTAAGGCGGCTTATGCCCTTGATTCTAACGGCCTTCTGGCAGGAGTAAGCAAGATGGCATTCGGTAATCAGCTGGGTGTGAACTTTGATCATGAGCTGAAGACATTAGACCTTTTTGAGAACTGTCTAGGTGACATTGTTCTTGAAATGAGTAAAGAAGATGCTTTGGTATTATTTGAGGAAAAAGAAGGAAACGGTGAAGCAGAAGAGTTAAACTTCAGAAAAGTTGCCCAAATCAATGATCAGGCAGTCTTCACATATAAGGATGTAACTGTTACCATGGAAGAAGCACTGGATTCATGGAAGTCCAAGCTGGAAAAGGTATTTCCCACTAAGGCAGAAAAGGGTACAGAGCCGGTTGAAAGTAAGCTGTATCAGGCAGACCAGATTTATGTTTGCAAGAACAAGGTGGCAAGACCTACGGTATTCATACCTGTGTTCCCCGGCACGAACTGCGAATATGACTCTGCAAAGGCGTTTAAAGCAGCTGGCGCAGATGTAGTGACACGGGTGTTTAAAAACCAGTCTGCAGAAGATATCAGAGAGTCTGTGGAAATTTTCAAGAAGGATATCGAGAGTGCACAGATTATCATGTTCCCCGGCGGATTTTCTGCAGGTGATGAACCGGACGGAAGCGCTAAGTTCTTTGCAACTGCGTTCCAGAATGCCCATATTAAGGAAGCTGTTATGAAGCTCCTGAATGAGAGAGACGGTCTGGCACTTGGTATCTGCAATGGTTTTCAGGCATTAATCAAGCTGGGACTGGTACCTTACGGTGAAATTTTAGGACAGAAAGAGGATTCTCCGACCCTGACCTTTAACACGATTAACCGTCATATTTCCAAGATGGTTTATACCAGGGTAGTCTCCAACAAGTCACCCTGGATGCAGGGCGCAGTTCTTGGCGAAACCTATGTGACCCCGGCTTCCCATGGTGAAGGAAGATTTGTTGCTCCTAAGGAGTGGATTGACAGGCTCTTTGCAAACGGTCAGGTTGCTACCCAGTATGCAGACTTAAATGGAAATGTTTCCATGGATGAAGAGTGGAACATCAACGGCTCCTATGCGGCAATTGAGGGTATTACTTCTCCCGATGGCAGGTGCTTAGGTAAGATGGCACACGTGGAAAGACGCGGAGATGGCGTTGCAATCAACATTTATGGAGAACAGGATTTGAAGATCTTTGAATCCGGCGTGGAGTATTTTAAGTAAAAGCATACAAAAAGTTAAAAAGTTATAAATTTTGTTAAAAAGTGGTTGATTGAAAAATTGACCACTTTTTGGTATCTGTATCAAATCAAGCAAAGTAAGCAGCATATGGAGGGAAAAAGAGTGGAAGAACAGCTGGTGAGGGGATTTATTCAAAATCTGTGTATATACTCTGGAGAGAATGAGGAATTTGCGGAGAATTTTTGGAAAAAACTGAAGTCTGATGAAGAAATCTTTCAGGAATTTATTTACTATATGGAGCATGGGAATTTTGCCTGTAAGGCAAAGATAGAAGGATATACTGTGATAGATGTTATGATCTGGCAGATGGATCATTTTAAAGCCCGACTTGACAGGGATAACAGCGGCACCAGACAGAACGGTGATAAGATGCTGCTGTTAGCCTTTGATACCCTTCTTAACATGAGAAAAAATCCAAATGAATATATTCAGAAGATGCAGACGGAAACCGGAACGGACTATCCGGATAAATATTAGAAGTGCAGCCTTCTTCTGATGGCGTCACGCAGTCTTCTTCTGGATAATACCGTAATCAGCATGATTACAATAACGCTGCAGACAGTCAGAACCACTGCAGACCATGTGAGCCTTAGGGGAATACTCAGATAATGTTTGATTAAAAGTTCCAACCCAACACAGAAGACTGCCACTTCTGCGAAGAAATATAAAGCGGTAGTGATGTAGGAGATAGGGAAGGAACGCAGCAGCAAGGCAAATATTTCTACTAATATGGTGGACAGTGCCACAATGGGGAGCGCAAGACCTGTTAACCACTCATCGGAAGCTGTGTTAAAGCTAATCAGGTAGAGGTACAGCCCTACGGCAATTCCGTCAAATAACAGTGAAATATAAATGGGAAGCTTGGTATAGATGACTGCAGGTGTAATCAGTACAAACAAAATCAGGCATGCACCGATGATAAATAAGGACCACAGGCTTCCTGAAAAAACAAAAAGATTCAGAAGAAGACAGCTTATGGATGTGGCGATTAATACAATAGAAGTGAGAATTGCCAAATCCTTTCGTTTTACCACATCAACCTGTCCCCGTTCTTTGGGATAAGGAGAGGAAACCTTTAATGCTTCCAATTGTTTGGGATTGATAACGGGAGTGTTGCAAAGAGGACATGTTTTGAGGGATGGCTCTAATTCAACGCCACAGTTTACACAATAAGACATATTGTATTCCTTTCTTTTTGCAATTTCATAAATCCTTTCAAATGATAAAGGACTCCTGATTTTCACGATTACTTTCAATAGTTACATGGATTCCATCCGCCACCAGCTTACGGAAGAAATATCGTTCCACATCTGTTTCCATGATGCTGCTGGCAAAATTGATGGTCAGCGTATCTTCGAAGCTGACGATTGCACAGTTGGTACGTGAGGAAAAAGGCTGCCCCATATAAATATCGAAACGGCTGATGTATGGTTTCATATCAGCAGGAACCTTCATCGCTCCCATATTTGTAAGACCGGCAGAAGAATTTTTATCCTGAACCCGGGTATAGAACTGTCTGACTACAAAATCCTTGATAAAAAGAGGCACTATACGAATCAGAGGATTCCGCTGAGTGTTGGCATTGGTGGTGATATCGCCCCTTAAGAATTTCTCATTAATATAATAGCGCATGTAATTGCGCACTTGAATCACAATTTCCTCAAAGGTGTAGTCTCCAAGACGAGGATCTATGGAGGGGTATACCATTGTGATAAAATTGCGCAGCGTCTTTGAAGGGAAAAAGCGCCTTAGGTTGACTGGCATGGCAATCTTGACAGGATGGAGCCTTAAGTGTCGTTCCGATTTCTGCTTTTCTAACAGTGCATATAAAAGAACAGAGTTGATATATTCAGTGATGGTGGCATGATATTTTTTTGCAACATCCATCACTTCTTTTACAGATAAAATCCCATCAATTACGTTAAAAGTATAGAAGGGTTCCCGAGTGCCCCTTACTCGATAGGTCTTTTCTCCAGGGCGGGGAGGACATACCTTGGCATTGGCATATCGCATATAAGCATCTTCCAGTTCTTCCGGATCGGGGGCTTCGTCGATATTTTTTACAAATCCTCCGTTAGAAATCTGATGTCCCAGCAGCCTTAGATAGACAGCGGTAATTGTCTGCAATACGCACATACCGCCTGTCCCATCACCAAGACAGTGGTGTGCTTCCAGGGAAATCCGGCAATCATAGTAATAGACACGAAGCAGGTAGCGATTTCCAGCCTTAAAAGGCATGGGCATACAGAAATTGCAGATATCCCTTTGGACAAAGGGACCGGGACGGTTATTGGGTTCTAAATACCGCCAGAACAATCCCTTGCGGATGGCTGTTTTGTAGGTAGGAAACCTGGTCAAAGCAATATCTACAGCTTTCTGCAGAACTTCCGGCTTGATGGGTTCCTTTAATACCACAGACAAACGATAAACAGAAGAGAAGTCCTTGCGCTGCAAAGTAGGGTATACAATGGCAGAAAGGTCCAGTTTATACCAGATTCTATGTTCTGCCTGCCTGTGTAAGCCAGGATTATGGGAAATGTTTGATTTTGTACTTTTTTCTTTTTTCAACGATGATTTCCTTTCTCTTGTCCTCTATGCATGGAAATGTCTGCTGGCTGTTGCTAATTAGTATACCACAAAAATATGGAAATGTGATAGAATGATTGAAAAAGGCTGAAATGTTTCACAACAATATCATTTAAAATAGGAGGCTGTATGGCAATTCGTCCGAAAAAGATACGGGTAACGAAGCCATCTCCGGAGGCGGTCAATCTGAGTATGATGGGGCTGATCCGGAAAGTGCATGGCATGATTGACAACCCGGATATTGAAAAACATCGTCATTCACAGGATCAGGTTGGGGCGCTTTTGGGGAATTCCAAGGAGCTGTCTGTACGAAACGTTAAGATTAAGGATATGGATGGTGAATGGGTATCGGTGAACCGTGCCCATATGAAAAAATATGTAATTCTTTACTGTCATGGTGGGGGCTATTCTACCGGAAGCAGCCTTTATGCAAGAACACTTACCACTAAGCTGGCAGAGAGTACATCTATGGATGTGCTCAGCTTTGATTATCGGCTTGCACCGGAGCATCCTTATCCTGCAGCAACAGAGGATGCTATGAAGGCATGGGATTACCTGATGCTTTTAGGCTATGGAGCCAGGGATGTGATTATAGCGGGAGACTCTGCAGGAGGAAATCTGGCATTGTCACTGGTGCTCAAATTAAAGGAGCAGGAACGGATTCTCCCCAGAGGACTGGTGCTGATGTCTCCGTGGACGGATCTTACCTCATCAGGAAAGACCCATGAGACGAAAGCAGAGATGGATCCTGTACTGGATGCAGAATATTTAAGGCGAATGATTGTAAATTATGCACCAGATGAGAATTTGGAAAATCCATTCATTTCGCCGTTGTTTGGAGATTTTACAGGATTTCCGCCTACTTATATTCAGGCGGGAGATAATGAGATTCTGCTTGCTGATGCCACCATGCTGCACAAAAAAATGGTACAGGCAAATGTATCAGTAAAAATTGATGTGTTTAAAGGCATGTGGCATGTATTCCAGATGTCACCCTTGAAGATCGCTCATGAAGCAATGGAGAGGAATGCAGAGTTTATATTTGATATTTGCCGCTGATGTGGCCAAACTGTTGTAAAAAAGAAAAAGGATTTTTACAGTTTGTACCGAATAATGATAGTAGGGAGTTCTTTGAGCTTAAGGCAGGAGTCGTAAATGAACATACGAGAAAATTTGGAACAGCTTGAAATGGAATATTTGAGCCCTTATGCAGCCCACAGTAAGAATTCAAGAGGGCGGCTGCGTGAGGAAGAGCAGTGTGATATCCGTCCGGTATATCAGCGCGACAGGGATCGAATACTGCATTCCAAGTCTTTTCGGAGATTGAAGGATAAGACACAGGTATTTTTGTCGCCAGAAGGGGATCATTACAGAACCAGGCTGACCCATACCCTTGAGGTATCACAGAATGCAAGAACCATTGCCAAGGCACTTAAGATGAATGAAGATCTGGTGGAGGCAATTGCGCTGGGGCATGATCTGGGGCATACTCCCTTTGGACATGCGGGCGAGAGGGCTTTGAATGCGGTTTGCCCCTATGGGTTCTGCCATAGTGATCAAAGTGTTCGTACAGTGGATCTTCTGGAAAAGGCAGGGCAGGGGTTAAATCTTACCATGGAGGTAAGGGATGGTATACGGAATCATCAGACCAAGGGGATGCCCTTTACACTGGAAGGAAGAATTGTCCGTTTTTCGGACAAGATTGCATACATTCATCATGATATGGACGATGCCATCAGAGCAGGTATATTAAAGGAATCAGACGTTCCTAAATCCATAGGGGATGTGATTGGATATACTACCGGAGAGCGTCTTGATCATTTTATCCATGATCTGGTTAGCACAAGCTATGGAAAAGATGATATACAGATGTCAGAACCTGTGGCAGAGGCAATGAAACAGCTTCGCAGGTTTATGTTTGAGAGGGTTTATCAGAATAAAGATGCAAAAAGCGAAGAGGGAAAGGCAGAGATGCTGATACAGACCCTGTATAACTATTATCGTCATCATTTGGAGCTGTTGCCGGATGACTACATTAATCTGGTTAATCGGGGAGAGCCTGAGGAAATGGTGGTGTGCGACTATATAGGTGCTATGACAGACCGTTTTGCAATTGCAAAATATGAGGAAATTTATATTCCCAAGTCCTGGCACGGATAATGGGAACACTCCGGTTTTCACAGGAACAGAGCTCTTTTAATAGGCATGGAGGAAGAAATGTATTATCCTGATGAGTTAGTAGAAGAAGTACGAATGAAAAGTGATATAGTGGATGTCATTTCAGGATATGTGAAGATTCAGAAAAAGGGAAGCAGTTATTTCGGGTTGTGCCCTTTTCATAATGAAAAGTCACCGTCCTTTTCCGTTTCGCCGAGCAAGCAGATGTATTATTGTTTTGGATGCGGGGCTGGAGGTAATGTTTTTACCTTTATAATGGAATACGAGAATTATTCCTTCCCGGAGGCAATTAAGCTTTTGGCAGACCGGGCAGGAGTGAATCTTCCGGAGGCAGAGTACAATGAGGAAGCCCGCAGAAAGGAAAGTCAGAGAGCGAGACTTCTTGAGGTAAATAAGGAAGCTGCAAAGTATTTTTTTTATCAGCTTCGTTCTGAACGGGGACAGATGGGCTATCAGTATCTGAGAAAAAGACAGCTTTCAGATGAAACAATACGGAAATTTGGACTGGGGTTTGCCAATGTGACCAGCGATGATCTTGTGCGATATTTGAAAAGTAAGGGATATGAGGACAAGCTGATTCAGGAGGCAGGGCTGGCAAGCTTTGATGAAAAATACGGTATGCATGACAAGTTCTGGAACAGGGTGATGTTTCCCATACAGGACATCAATCATCGGGTCATAGGATTTGGCGGAAGGGTTATGGGAGATGCCAAACCTAAATATCTAAATTCACCGGAAACCATGATTTTTGACAAAAGCCGTAATCTGTATGGGCTGAATTTTGCCCGCACTGCGCGTACGAATAACATTATTTTGTGTGAGGGCTATATGGATGTGATTGCCATGCATCAGGCAGGTTTTACCCAGGCAGTGGCATCTCTTGGAACTGCGTTTACGCCGGGGCAGGCAAATCTCCTGAGGCGTTATGTAGATGAAGTGATTCTTGCATATGACAGTGATGGGGCTGGTGTCACGGCGGCTCTTCGTGCAATTGGCATTTTAAAGGAAGTGGGACTTACCGGAAAGGTATTAAATTTAGAACCATTTAAAGATCCTGATGAATTTATAAAAAATTTGGGAAAAGAAGCCTTTGAAGAGCGTATTCGCCAGGCAGAAAACAGCTTTTTCTTTGAACTGAGGATGTTGCAGAGGGAGTTTGACCTAAATGATCCTGAGTCAAAGACCAGATTCCACAGAGAAATCGCCAAAAAGCTCTGTGGCTTTTCAGAAGAAGTAGAGAGGGAAAACTACATTGAAGCGGTTGCTGAAAAGTATCATATAGGGTTTGAAAACCTGCGAAAGCTGGTACTTTCCTATGCGGCTCAGACCGGGCTGGCGGTACCCGCTGCACGTCCCAAATCGGGGATACAAAGTAAGCAGGATCCGGAAGAGAATAAAAGGAAGCCACAGCGGCTTCTACTGACGTGGCTGGTGGAGGAGCCGGCTGCTTATCAGAAGATTAAGAAATATATATCCCCCAGCGATTTTACGGAGGATTTATATAAAAAAGTAGCCGAAAAGCTTTTTGCAGAGCTTGAGGAAGGTACTTTAAATCCAGCGGCTATCATCAGTCTTTTTACAGACGAGGAGGAACAGCGCAGGGTAGCAGGGCTGTTTAACACAAAGTTGCAGGAGCTAAGTACCAAAGCAGAGCAGGAAAAGGCATTCCACGATATTGTGGTTGCAGTAAAACGAAATAGTTTGGATTATTTTTCCAGTCAGCTTGGAACAGACGTTTTAGCATTAAATCAGGTGATTAAAGGGAAAAAAGCGCTGGAAGAACTTAGCAAAACGCATATTTCGTTGGATTAAGGCTAATAATGGTAATGTTTAGAATATCAGGAAGGACGGAAAACCAAGAATGGATGAAAACACACAGGCAAAGTTTGATGAGAAACTTGCATCTCTTTTAACTGTTGCCAAAAAGAAAAAAAATGTTTTGGAATATCAGGAGATTGTTGATTATTTTGCAGATATTCCATTGGGAGAGGAACAATTTGATAAAATCATTGAAACTCTGGAACAGAGTAACGTTGATATTCTTCGTATTACAGAAGAAGATGAGGTAGATGACGAGGAAATCATTTTAAGTGAAGAGGATGAGGTGGATGTAGAGAATATCGACCTTTCCGTTCCCGATGGAATCAGCATAGAAGATCCGGTCAGAATGTATCTGAAAGAAATCGGTAAAGTACCCCTTCTTACTGCTGAGGAGGAGATTGATCTTGCCCAGAAGATGGAAGCAGGCGCTGTGGCCAAGGAAAAAATTGCTGTACTGGAAAAGAGAATCGGCACTGTAGATGAACAGGAAGAGACAGAAATTAAGACAGAAATCGAGGAGCTGAAAAAGGACTTAGAAGCAGGAGATGAGGCAAAAAAACGTTTGGCAGAAGCAAACCTACGTCTGGTTGTCAGCATTGCAAAAAGATATGTAGGTCGTGGTATGTTGTTTCTTGATCTGATTCAGGAAGGAAATCTGGGCCTCATCAAGGCAGTTGAAAAATTTGATTATCGCAAAGGATATAAATTTTCTACTTATGCAACCTGGTGGATTCGTCAGGCAATTACCAGAGCCATTGCGGATCAGGCAAGAACCATCCGTATTCCCGTGCATATGGTGGAAACCATTAATAAGCTGATTCGTGTCAGCAGACAGCTGCTTCAGGAGCTGGGGCGTGAACCTACCCCGGAAGAGATTGCAGAAGAAATGAGCCTCCCGGTGGAGCGTGTGCGCGAAATTCTGAAAATTTCTCAGGAACCGGTTTCTCTGGAAACACCCATTGGTGAGGAGGAAGATTCCCACTTAGGCGACTTTATTCAAGATGATAATGTGCCTGTTCCGGCAGATGCTGCAGCATTTACGCTGTTAAAGGAGCAGCTGGTAGAGGTGCTTGGAACTCTGACAGAGAGAGAACAAAAGGTATTAAGACTCAGATTTGGCTTAGATGACGGACGTGCAAGAACCTTGGAAGAGGTTGGTAAGGAGTTTAACGTTACCAGAGAGCGTATCAGACAGATTGAAGCAAAAGCGCTGCGCAAGCTTCGTCATCCAAGCAGAAGCAGAAAACTGAAGGATTATTTGGACTAATGGCTTTAGAAGTATCTTTGTCGGCAAGAATGCAGGCGGTGGCAGATATGGTAAGTGAAGGCAGCCGGGTCTGTGATGTGGGATGCGATCATGGCTATGTATCTATTTACCTGGTGCAGCAGAAAAGGGTGCCGGGAGTACTTGCCATGGATATTAATAAAGGTCCTCTTGCCCGTGCGGCTGAGCATGTGGAGCAGGCGGGTCTTTCTGAATACATAACCTTAAGACGGTCCGACGGGCTTACTGCCTACGAACCGGGGGAAGCGCAGACGCTGATTTGTGCCGGTATGGGTGGACGTCTGATGCAGAAAATTCTGGAAAGAGAACCATTGAAAACGGAGAGCTTTCAGGAAATGATTCTGCAGCCCCAATCGGAGCTTGCCGCATTTCGTAAATTTTTAAGAAACAGGGGATATTCTATCACGCTGGAAGATATGATATTGGAGGAAGATAAATTTTATCCCATTATCAAGGCTGTTCCAACAGAAAATGACAGGGCACAGAAGGAAGGAAAATCATGTACAGTTGGGATTCTGCCATGTCAGCAGATCAATCAGGAGCTGGAAGATCGTTTTGGTCCATATCTGCTTGCAAACAGACATCCTGTTCTTGAGAAATACCTGCAAAGAGAATGGGAAAATAATCTTAAACTGCGTGATGCACTTAAAATTGCAGGAGACAGTCAGCGTACAAAAGATAGACTGGGGGAGCTTTTAGAGGAAGCAGGATATTTAACAGCGGCACTGCAGTTTTTTGACAATGAATTATAAGGGGAGGAAGTAATGCTGAAGATTACGATAAATGGTGTCATAAAAGAATATCCCGAAGGGATTTCTTTTGAAGAAATTGCCAGGGAGTATCAGCCTGAGTATGATGATACGATTGCACTGGTGTTGGAAAACGGTAAAATCAGGGAACTGATGAAAAAAGCAACCAGAGACTGCGAGCTTTCTTTTCTGACTTTAAAGGACAATATCGGGCATAAGGCATATGTGCGAACAGGCTTAATGATTTTGGTGAAGGCAGTCAATGACGTGTTTGGACCGGAAAAAGTCAGTAAGGTAAAGGTAGAATTTGCCATTGGTCAGGGATACTATTGCAATGTTAAAATGGATGAGAAGCTGACCAGTGAACATGTAAAGATGATCAGCAGACGGATGCGGGAGTTGACGGATGCAGATTTACCCATTACCAAAAAGTCTTATCCCATTGATGATGCTATGGAAATTTTTCACAGGCATAAAATGTATGATAAGGAAAAGCTGTTTCGCTACAGACGCAGTTCGTCCGTAAATATTTACTGTCTGGATGGTTATTACGATTACTATTATGGATATATGCTTCCAAGCACAGGATATTTGAAATATTATGACCTGATGCATTACGAAAATGGCATTCTTCTTTTAATACCGGGAAGTGAAGACCCGAAACGCCTTGACTATTTTGAACCCAAGGAAAAGCTGTTTCACACCCTGGAAACCTCTACTCATTGGGGAGAAATGATGGGAATTGACTCTGTGGGAGATTTGAATGATGTGATCTGCGATGGTGGAATCAGTGATATCATTCTTGTACAGGAGGCACTTCAGGAAAGAAGGATTGGAGAAATAGCAAAAGAGATTGTTGACAGGGGCAATATAAAATTTGTTTTAATTGCCGGTCCATCTTCTTCCGGTAAGACTACCTTTTCCCACAGGCTGTCTGTTCAGCTGCGCACTTATGGTCTGGTTCCCCATCCGATTGCACTGGATGATTATTTTGTGAATAGAGAAGATACGCCAAGAGATGAGAATGGGGATTATGATTTCGAATGTCTTGAGGCGATTGACGTAGAAAAGTTTAATGAAGACATGAACCGCCTCCTTAAGGGAGAGCGTGTGGAGCTTCCACAGTTTAACTTTAAGCTTGGAAAAAGGGAGTACCACGGTAATTTTAAACAACTGGGTCCGGAGGATGTACTTGTAATTGAAGGGATTCATGGTTTAAATCCGAAAACCACGCATTCTATGCCGGATGAAACTAAGTTTAAAATTTATATCAGTGCGCTTACCAGTTTAAATGTGGATGAGCATAACAGGATTCCTACCACAGATGGCAGACTGCTGCGCAGAATGGTTCGTGATGCACGAAACAGAGGAACCAGTGCCAGAAGAACCATAGAAATGTGGCCTTCGGTGAGAAGAGGAGAGGAAAAATACATTTTTCCCTTCCAGGAAGATGCTGATGCCATGTTTAATTCCGTGCTTATTTATGAGCTGGCAGTGTTGAAACAGTATGCGGAGCCATTATTGTTTGGCATTCGCAAGGGGGAGCCGGAGTATTATGAGGCAAAGAGGCTCTTGAAATTCTTGGAGTATTTCCAGGGAATTGACAGTAAAAATGTCCCCAATAATTCTATTTGCAGAGAGTTTATAGGGGGAAGTTATTTCGACGTTTAATAACAGTAGAATATTAGAAATCAAGTAGGACAAATGATCGCGGCTGTCCATGGACAGGTGAGGAAAGTCCGGGCTTCGCAGGGCAGGATGCCGGATAACGTCCGGTGGAGGCGACTCCAAGGCCAGTGCAACAGAAATATACCGCCATTTATAGTGCCTTAGGGCACCACAGAGAATCCTGTTTACAGGATTCTCTAAAAGGTTCAGCTATGCTGAACCGATGGTGAGGGTGGAAAGGCAGTGTAAGAGACTACCGCCTGCACGGTAACGGGCAGGGCACATGTAAACCCCATCCGAAGCAAGACCAAATAGAAAGCGTTTGAAGCCGGCCCGGTGAGCTTTCAGGTAGGTCGCTTGAGGCTGCTGGTAACGGCAGTCCTAGATAGATGATCATTCAACGACATAACCCGGCTTATCGTCCTGCTTGATTTCTTTTATTAATAGAAATGGATATAAAAAACCAGCTCACATGACGGTATGAGCTGGTTTGACTTTTATCTATTTATTTCGAAAAATTAAGCCATCTTGTTTACAGCCTGAGCTAAACGAGATACTTTTCTGGATGCTGTGTTTTTATGATAAACACCTTTAGTAGCAGCCTTATCGATAGTAGCTGTAGCAGCAACTAAAGCTTCTGCAGCAGCAGCCTTGTCGTTTGCTTCAATAGCAGCAACTACCTTCTTTACAGAAGTCTTAACGCCAGACTTGATAGCTTTATTTCTTTCAGCCTTGGTTCTGTTTACTAAAATTCTTTTCTTTGCAGATTTAATGTTAGCCACGATGTACACCTCCTATTATAATCATCAGTTTCCATGATGTTTCATTAAAGCCGGAGACACGGACGTTTTAATGTAAACACACGCATATTATTGTAGCCGTAAAAAGAGTTTCTGTCAATACATAATTCAAGAATATTTGGAAAATACTGTGATAAAGAAACAGATAAGAGGAGATATTCATGACCAGTTTTAAAGTTAGAACAGATTTAGCCCTGGAAGTGCGGGAAAATATGGAGGAAAATGCTTCAGAATGCAGAGGCGTTTCAGTTCATGAAGAATACAGGGAGGAAAGCGAAATCAGAATTACCAGAGTCGTGATTGAAACAATGAACGGAGCCAGAGCAATGGGAAAACCCATGGGAACCTATATCACCCTGGAGGCACCTGCCATGGCACTGCCGGATGAGAACTATCATCAGGAAATTTCCCGTGAGTTGGCGCAGCAGCTAAGAAATATTATTCCCGGCATTGAACAGGAATTTTCCATTATGGTAGTGGGACTGGGAAACCGGGATGTGACAGCAGATGCTTTAGGTCCTAACGTGGTGGATAATCTTACCATTACAAGGCATATGGTAAAGGAATACGGGAAGGCAGCCTTTAACCGAAATAAGGTGCACATGGTCAGTGGTCTTATCCCAGGTGTTATGGCAAAGACAGGAATGGAATCTCAGGAAATTATCAAAGGAGTAGTGGAAAGGACGAAACCAGACGTGGTAGTGGTAATTGATGCGCTGGCTGCCAGATCCACCAAACGACTTAACCGCACAATCCAGATTACCAATACCGGTATCCATCCCGGTTCGGGAGTAGGCAATCACAGAAATGCAATTACAGAGGAAACCCTGGGTGTTCCAGTCATTGCAATTGGGGTACCTACCGTGGTTGATGCGGCTACCATTGTCAGTGATGCCTTTGAAAAAATGATGCGTCAGACTGGTGAGGAACCAATTGAAATACAGGATGAACTGCTTGCTGGATTAGGAGAACTTTATAACATGTATGTCACAGGAAAGGATGTAGATTACGAAATTAAGCAGATAGGGCATATTATCTGTAACGCATTAAACAGTGCCCTGGAAATCTGAATGATTGTCTTAATGCCAGCATATACTTCCCTAGTGGAGTTTCCATATTTAATCAGTATTGCAGGCGGGGCTTGCGATTTGCAAGGGGATTAGAGTGAATTTGGACAGAGGAAAGCAAATTATTAAAAGGTGGGGCATGTCCGGCTTATTGCTGGCTTTTGTCATATGCAGTTTGATAAATTTTGCGCAGAGCAGAAAGGAAGACAGGGCGCAGGTCAATACCTGGGGGCAGAAATTCGGTCACTTTGTGGGAAAACAGATGGAACAGCAGTACTTTTTGATTCCAGGGTATTTACAGGATGGGCAAGCTGTTTCGAAACAGGGGATTGAACAACTGCTACAAAGAAATTTCCTTCTGCTGGACTTTGTAATCTCACAGGAAAATTCAGAACAGAATGAAGATACCCTGATTACAGAGTTGGTAAAGCAGCAGGAGGGGACAGATGAGGATGTAAAAAATATAGATGAGGAGCATTTGGATTATGGGGATGATGCACTTCATATTGAAAATAGCATTTTGCAGGAGATGGAAAGGGAAAATAATATACATAATAAGGAACAAATAGAGGAAGAAGTCCAGGAAACTCCATCAGATACGGAGAAATTTGAGGTTGCAGGATATCCTGCATATACTTATGACTGGTCGGAAGCTTGGGATTATGAAGCGTTGGTATCCAATTTTTATGCAGTTGACAACACCACGCTGTTAAAAGAGGAATATGTAGGGTTGGAGCAGCTGCTGGAGCCTGATCTTTCTGTAGATAAGCAGGTGGATGGTCCGCAGATTTTAATTTATCACACTCACTCGCAGGAGGACTTTATAGACTCTGTGCCGGGAGATCCCTCTACCACCATTGTTGGTGCAGGGGATAAGCTTACAGAACTGTTGCAGGAGCGCTATGGATTTAAGGTTCTTCATCATACGGGAAAATATGATGAGGTGAGAGATGAAGCTTACAATGAAGCATTGCCGGAAATCAAAAAAATTCTGGAAGAGAATCCTACTATAGAGGTGGTGATTGACCTGCACAGGGATGCGATAGCAGGAGACAGAAAGCTGGTTATGGATCTGCAGGGTCGTCCCACGGCAAGATTTATGTTTTTTAATGGTCTGAGCTATAGTCGCAAGGGCGGAGAGATTGCTTATCTTGAAAATCCATATATACAGGAAAACCTGGCGTTTTCTTTTCAGGCCCAGGTAGCAGCCAATGAATATTATCCAGGAATAGCCCGAAAAATATATCTAAAGGCCTATCGTTTTAATATGCATCTGATGCCCAAAAGTATGTTGATTGAATTAGGCGCCCAGAATAATACGGTGGAAGAAATTATGAATGCCTGTGACCCGCTGGCACATATCCTCGCCATTGTGCTTGAATAAATAATGTGATAAAATACGAGGGAATAATGCGCAGGAGGTACCTATGACACACATAGATCAGAGCAAAATCAGAAATTTTTGTATTGTGGCACATATCGATCACGGTAAGTCCACTTTGGCAGATAGAATTATAGAAAAGACAGGACTCCTTACCAGCAGGGAGATGCAGGCACAGGTTCTTGACAATATGGATCTGGAAAGGGAACGTGGTATCACCATCAAAGCACAGACAGTTCGTACCATTTATCGTGCAAAGGATGGGCAGGAGTATATCTTTAACCTCATCGATACACCGGGACATGTGGATTTTAATTATGAGGTCAGCAGAAGTCTGGCAGCCTGTGACGGAGCGATTCTGGTGGTGGATGCAGCTCAGGGAATAGAGGCACAGACTCTTGCAAATGTTTATCTTGCACTGGATCATAACCTTGAAGTCTTTCCCGTCATTAATAAGATTGATCTTCCCAGTGCCGAGCCGGAGCGTGTAAAAAACGAGATAGAGGATGTCATTGGAATAGAGGCACAGGATGCTCCGCTCATTTCGGCGAAGAATGGAATTGGAATAGATGAGGTACTGGAGGCAATCGTGGAAAAGATTCCGGCACCTGGCGGCAGCCCGGATCATCCGTTGCAGGCACTTATTTTTGACTCCTTATATGATTCCTATAAAGGAGTAATTGTATTTTGCCGCATTATGGAAGGAACCGTGTCTAAGGGGACAAGTATTCGAATGATGGCGACGGGGGCCACTGCAGAGGTAGTAGAGGTAGGCTACTTTGGAGCCGGACAGTTTATTCCCTGTGAAGAACTGTCAGCAGGAATGGTAGGTTACATTACAGCCTCCATCAAAAATGTAAAGGATACTGCAGTTGGCGATACCATAACA